>JAQGJF010000115.1 GCA_028290765.1 Tardiphaga sp. | reverse complement strand
AGCGCCCGGTCGATCTCCACCGAGGTCGGGATCGCATCGATCGCCAGGTCCGCCTTGGCGAAAGGCATGGATTGCCCCTCCGCCGCGGTCGCCGCGACGCTGCGCGCCGCGGAGCCGTCATCGAGGTAGCCGAGGCCGCGTTTGGCGGCTTCGCGCATGAAGGGCTGCATGGCGGCGTCGGTCGCGACAAAGCGCGCGCCCATGAAATTGGCCACGCCGACATAGCCCTGGAAGCGGCTGAGGTGCCAGAACAGCCGGTCGAGGTTCTGCTCGGCACCAAGCGATGTCAGCAGGGTTTGCGGGCCGGGATCGTTGTCGGGATAATCGAACGGTTCCATCGGGATCTGCAGCAGCACCTCGTGGCGCTGCGCGCGGGCCCGCTCCACCAGCTTCCCCGGATCGGATCCGTAGGGCGTGAAGGCCAGCGTCACGGCGGGCGGCAATTTCATGATGGCGTCGGTGGTCTTGGCGGCGCCCACCCCGAGGCCGCCGATGACGATGGTGACGCTTGGCGTCTTGGCCGCTTTGGCACGGTCGGCATCGCTGCCGGCGGCGTAGGCGGTGAACGGCCGCAATCCATCGGCGACGACCGGAATCATGCCGTAGCGCGATTTCTCCAGCAGGCGCTGGTTGATGCCGCCCATTACGGCGGGAGCCGCGTTTGCTTCGACCTTTTCGGACCCATCCCCGGCGACGACGACATCATGGCGCGCGCCGCTCGACCCGTCGATGATGGTGATGGTCTTTTGCCCGGCAGGCGGCTGCTTGGCGGCCTCGGTCGCGGACTTCGCTTCCTTGGCCGGCTCGCCATGGCCTTCGACGGCCTTTTCACCGGATGGCGATTTGGTCGGACCGAGCGCGACGCGCGCGACCGGCTCGCCGCCCAGCGGATTGTCGGTGAACAGGGCGAAGCCGATGAAGGCCGTCAAAACCAGACCCAGCACCACCGCGATGGCCTGGGTTCCGGTAAAGGGAAGCCGGAACCGGCGTTTACGCGCCGATTTTTGTCCGAGCGGGGCGCTCAGATCGTCCGTCGTCACGGCCATGGCTCTCCCGAATCAATCGCTGCGGACCATACCACGGTGGGTCGAATCAGCGGCAGATCGGGATGTTACGGGTCTGTAGCGTTTTCGAGCGAAAGCCTGCCCCGGACTTGATCCGGGGTGGATACCGGTTCGCGTGAACAAAACGCGTCAAAACAAGAATCCGCGGCCCGCAAAAAGAGCGGTCCGCAGGCCGCCCCAATCGCCAAATCGGCGGTCTCCCGGATGGACCGCTTTCAGCGCAGCTTGATGGCGGGCTTGTCGATCGCGGCCGTTTCGCCTGTTGCATTGACCTTGAGCCCGTGGAGCAGGTCGGCCGCGACCTTCAGGGCCTTGTCGTCCCTGGCGTCCGGCGGCACGTAGGATTGCGAGCCGGTCTTCTCGTCACCATCGGACTTCAGATGGCCGGGTAGCGAGGCCTCGCCCTTGATATCGGCTCTTGTTTTCAAGTCATCGGGCACGTCCTGCAGCACTTCGATGTCGGGGACAATGCCCTTGGCCTGGATCGATTTGCCGGACGGGGTGCCGTAACGCGCGGTGGTGAGAATAAGCGCGCCGTTGCCGGCGCCGAGCGGAATGATCGTCTGCACCGAGCCCTTGCCGAACGAACGGCTGCCAACCAGCGTTGCGCGCTTGTGGTCCTGCAACGCGCCGGCGACGATTTCCGATGCCGAAGCCGATTCGCCATTGATCAGGACAATGATCGGCTTGCCCTTGGTGAGGTCACCGACATGGGCTGCGCGGCGCTGGGTTTCCTCGGCATTGCGGCCGCGGGTCGAAACGATCTCGCCGCGTGCCAGGAATGTTTCGGAGACGGTCACCGCTTCCTCCAGCAATCCGCCGCGATTGTTGCGCAGGTCGATGATGAAGCCCTTCAGCCTGTCGGCGCCGATCTGCGACGTCAGCGCGCCGATTTCGCGTCTCAAACCCTGGGTGGTCTGCTCGTTGAATGTGGCGATGCTGATATAGCCGATGTCGTCGCCCTCGGTGCGGGCGCGCACCGAGCGGACCCGGATGTTGTCGCGCACCAGCGTAACCTCGATCGGATGGCCTTGTCCCTTGCGCGTGATCCTCAGCCTGATCTTGCTGTTGATCGGGCCGCGCATTTTATCGCGGACCTGATCGAGGGTCAGACCCTGCACCGCTTCGTCATTGAAATGTGTGATGATGTCGTTGGCGATGATGCCGGCCTTCGCAGCCGGCGAATCCTCCATCGGCGAGACCACTTTGATCAATCCATCTTCCGTTGTCAGTTCGAGGCCGAGGCCGGCGAACTCACCGCGGGTCCGCACCTGCATTTCGCGGAAGCTCACGGCGTCCAGGTAGCTCGAATGCGGATCGAGGCCCGTCAGCATGCCGCTGATGGCCGATTCGACCAGTTTGCCGTCGTCGATCTTCTCCACATAGTCGCTGCGGATCCGCTCGAACACATCGCCGAGCAGATTGAGTTGGCGATAGGTATCGGACGTAGACGCGCGCGCAGTTAATCCCGTCAGGACGGCGTGTGGCTGGGTTACGAAAAGCGTCAGCGCCGCGCCGGTGACGGCGCCGAGAACAATGATCGAAACCTTGCGCATACCTTTCCGCCCCTCATTTGCAGTCCGCCATGGGCCTGGATTAATCAGGGTGCCATTGCAGGGAACGCGATGGTGAGAAGGCCCCATGCTAGCGGCCGGCCCGGCATACACAACCCGGTCATCACAGGAATTGTGACTCGCCCAGCAAAAAGGGCGGCCCGAGGGCCGCCCAAATCGCAAAATCCGTTGGTTTCGGATCGATCAGTTCGCCGCCTTGTTGGCGGGCTTGTCGATCGCCGCTTTGTCG
>JAQGJF010000112.1 GCA_028290765.1 Tardiphaga sp. | reverse complement strand
GCTTTCGGCTCGTTTGTGGTCTGGACTATACCTTCACCTTAGCGCTTCCGCGCTTTAGGTGCTGCTCGTCTAGTCTCTACACCTTCGCGCCAGTCGTTGACCGGAGCGCTTGGCTCGGGATTGCCTGTTACCGGTTTCCCCGAATTTGGGCAGTTCTGCACCTTCGGTTTCCCGGAGGGCACTCAATTTGCTTAAGTCGCTTGCGTCTACCTGTTTCGCCACGACCGCTTTAATAACCAGATCAGCTACTTAGCGCTTTTCAGGGCGGGTTGGAATGGCAGCCCGCGCGACAAAGCGCGTCCTTCCATAGTCGAGGGCGCGACACAAAGCAAAGCGGGTTGCCGGGTTTTCAGAAGCTGGGGCGGGTGAGGGCGCCTCAACCCGAAACCTGCCACCGCAACCTCCGCCAGCCGATGATGACGCCGGTCAGGCTGAAGATCAGCCCGCAACCACACAGGATCACGATCAGCGCGCTGCGCAGGATCGGGCGGGCGGTGAGCGCCGGAATGTCCATCGTATGCAGCGCGCTGTAGAACCAGCGGTAGGCGCGGCGCGAGGGATCCAGCCGTTCCAGCAGGGCGCCGCTGGCGCCGTCGATGTGAAACCAGATGTCGCCGCAGACGGACCGGTAGACCGGGGCGGACGGAAGTGATGCCGTCACGGCGTAATTGTCGTCGGGCGCGACGGGGACGGGGCTGTTGCAGCTGGGCGCCAATCGGTTGACGAATGCGGCGACGTCCTGAGGATTTAGAAACAGGTGCGGAGGCGGGAAGGCGCCCATGCCGGGATCGCCGGAAAACAGCGCCTGCGCGTCGAGCCCGGTTCGTTCGCGCCGGTAGAATTTTCCATCGAACACAAACCATTCGACTTCGCGGGCTTGCGCGGAAGTCGGTCGTGCCTCGGACGCCGGCAAGGTCTGCCATTCGGGCTTACCCGCGACCGCCGCCGCCTCCGCGGCGGTGAGTTTTCCGGTCGAGAACAGCCGGCCGTGGTCCATCGACAGCCAGCCGCTGAAAATCCAGGTCAGCACGAAGGTCATGCAGGCGAGGCCGAGGATGTGATGCCACCAGTGCCAGCCGCGAAACGGCGAGACCATGCCGCCGCGCATGATTTTCATCCGGATGATCCCAAGCACGCTTCCCGTGATCGCCGCGACCAGCGCGATCAGCGAAAGCCACCACACCGTCACGTCCCAACTCGCCTGGCTCTTGCGCAGCACGGTGGGATAGATCCAGTGCGTCACGCTGCCGACGTAGTTCCAGGCGCGCTCATGGCTGGTGGTGTCGAGCGCGATTTCGCCGGTGACCGAGGAGACGTACAGTTCAGTGCCGTGTTCGTCATGGAGCGCGATGCGATAGAGTGGGCGATGGCGGTCGAACCCGTTCGGGACGCTCCATTGGTCATAGTCGGCAAGCTCCGCGACGGCGGCCTGCGAGGGATCGAAGCCACGTGAGCGCGCCGCCGCTTGGGCGATCGACAGTGCCAGCGTTTCGGAGGTGACGCTGGCGGCGCTTAGATCGCCGGCATGAATCGCGCGCACGCCCGACGCGCCGGTCACGAGATAGACCGGGCCATCGCTCCGCTGCAGCAGGCGTACCCGCGTCGCGTCACCGATGGCGCTACGCTGCACGGCTTCTGCCGGGCCGTGCGGCAATTGCGACATTTCGATCGGCACCAGCCCATAGAAACGCTCGGTCTCTGTCAAAGACGGAAACGGCACAAAATGCATCACGATGCCGGTCAAAAACCACATCGCGAACAGCAGGCAGAACGACACGCCCAGCCAGCGGTGCAGCAGGACCAGCGCACGCATCATCGAGGGGAGGCTACCATTTGAAGGCAGCAGATACCTCATAGGTGCGCGGCGTGCCCAGCAGAATCTGGTCTGGGTAGAACGGGTCGCCCCAGATCGCGTAGCGCTTGTCGGTCAAATTGCGCACCCGGAACGTCAGCCGTGTCTGGTCGACCGCCTGGAACACCGATTTCGGGATGTCGACGAACACATAGGCATCCGCCACCGTATAGGCGTCGAGCGTCACAACGTTGGCGTCGGTGTTGAAGCGGTTGCCGACATGGCGAACCGATGCGCCGAGCTCCACCGGCAGCGCGGTGGCGAAGCGATAGGACGCACCGGCATTGGCGACGATCCGCGGCACGTTCGGCGGCGTGTTGCCGGTGAACGATCCGCCGTCGAACACGAAGTCGGCATAGCGCGCGTCGACATAGGCGAAATTGCCCCAGAATTTCCATGCGTCGGTCGGGCGGATCGCGCCGGCGATCTCGACGCCCTTGGAATCCTGGCGTCCTGCGAGATTGAGCGTCATCCCGCCGGCGGCGGCATAGACGTTCTTGCGCTGGATGTCGAAAACCGACAACGACCACTCGGCCTTGTTGTCCCAGAACAGCTGCTTGACCCCGGTCTCATAGGTGCGGGACGTGGTCAGGTTCAGCGGCTGCAGCGGGCCGAGCAGGAAGATGTTGTTGGCGGCGACATCGGCGCCGGTCGCATACTGGCTGTAGAAGGTCAGGCCGAGGATCGCTTCCCAAGTATAGCCGGCGCGGCCCGTCACCGGCTGCCAGGAGGTCGAAAACGGAAAGCCGGGCTTCTCGAGGCCGGCTGAGTTCATCGAGTTGCGGTCGAGCCCGATATGCTCGAACCGGATGCCGCCAATCAGCGCAAAGGTCCGCGTGATCTTCAGGCGGTCTTCCAGCGACAGCGATTCATTGTCGATCCTGGCGGTCTGCTGCTGCGTCGTCAGCAGGCCATAGGTGCCTCTGGCCGGATCGACCAGTGATACCTGATCATTGGGAAAATTGGCCGCCCCCGGCCGGGTGAAATCGAGATTGCTGGCGGCGAGCGTGGTCACCAGGCGGTTGTCCATCCCGGCGATGTCGGCATTCCAGATCAGGTCGGTGATGTTGCCGTAGAGCTTCTGGTCGTGCGCAACGAAGAAGCGCTCGCGATCGACCAGATTGACGCCGGCATTGAAGGCCTCGACCTCGTTGTTGAACCATTCCCGCTTGGCGCCATAGCCGTACATCTGGCTCTTCAGCGTCAGATCATGGGTGATGTTCCACTCAAAACCGCCGCGCAGCCACAGTTCGTCGGCATTCACATGGTTGTCGAGCACGTTGTAATTGGTGTTGAAGGTCCGGTTGTCGATCGTCACCGCGCCGAGATTGGTGCCGTTGTAGGCCGATACATAATTGCCCGAAACGATGCCGGTGGTTGCATGCGATCCGCTGAACGCGATCGGCACCAGCGGCGCGCCCCAATAGGCGCGGCCATTGTCCTGCCGGTACTCGATGGCGCCCCAGAGCTTGAACGTATCGGAGACGCGATAGTTCAGCTGGCCGGAAACGTTCAGCATCTTTGTATTGGTGTCGTCGGCGAATCCGTTGAGCGAGAAGCGACTGATGTCGAAACGGTAGTCCAGCCCCTGGACGTTGGTGCTGCCACCCGAACCGTAGGAACTGCGGAACGAGTTGAGCGAGTCGTAGGAAAAATACGCCTCGTTGCGGATCGGGCCGCTGGTCGGCTGCTTGGTCACGTAATTGACGGCGCCGCCGCTGGCGCCTTCGCCCGACATCAGCGACGCCGGACCCTTGAGGAATTCGATCGCTTCGAGATTGGCCGTGTCCATGATGCGAGACGTCATGTTCTGCGGGCCGATCTTGATGCCGTTGTAGAGCGTGTTGATCTGGCTGTTGGTGAAGCCGCGCATGGAAAAAGCGGACGGCTCGGCGGGATTGTCGCCGGAGGTGACGCCGACCGCGCCCTGGGCGGCTTCCGAGGCCGTGCGGTAGCCCTGGTCGCGAATGGTCTTCTGGTCGATCACCTCGACGGTCGCCGGGGTCTCGCGCACCGTGAGCCCGAGCCGGCTGGCGCTGGTGGCGATCGCGTTGCTGTTGAGCGGCGTCTGAGGTGCGTTGTTGGCGCTGGAAACCGGCGCTAGAGCCGGCGCCGCCGTTGGTGTGCGGTTACGGCCGGCGGTGCGGGCGGGGTGGCTGGCGCGTTGTGCCGCGGGAGTTGTTCTGCGGACCGGCTTGCGCTCGGGTGCGGTGACGACGACCGGTCCGAGAGTGTCGGGCCTCTTTTCCGTTTCCGCGATAGCTTTGCCGATTCCCGGAGCCGATAGAAAGGCGAGGACGCCAAGCGGAACGATCGAAGCGCGCAACCAGTGCCTGATCGCGCCACGCGGCTGCGAAGGGTTTGGCGCATGCGAAAGATGTAGGAAGACAAGTTTTGGCACGACAAGGCCTGGCGCAAAAACGCCAACGTTCCGGAAGTTTGACATGAAAACAATGGTCCGACGGCGAACGCAAAACCCGTCACCGCGGTCGCCGCTGCATCTGCTTTTCGCCCCTGGGGCAGATGCAACAAGCTACTCTTGCCACATCGGAGCACCCCGCCCGACGCGTTCGCGTGTGACCATGACTGGCAGCAGGTTTCCTGGCTCGCGGGTCGCCGCCTCGGACCACCTTCCCAGAGACGTGTCGGTCCCCAGTGGTATTTATGGTCGTCGGCTATCCGCCTACAGTTGCGGGGGCAGCCGCGGATTTGTCGGCCTGAAGCCGACGCACCGCATTCCCTTGGTTAGCCCTTGCGGGCACTACCAATCACAAACGTGGCATTTCATGGCGATCGGAGTCAACAAGGGAATCGGAACCATCGAGACGGTGGCGGGGACGCGATTGATCCAGCACGAAAAAAATTCAGTGAGCTGGCGCGCCGATATCGAGGCGCTGGCTTTTGAGCCTGGCGACCACGGCGGCTTCTGCATGGTGCACCGATTGGCGTTCCGAACGCTGCTGCGGTTCTCGCCTGAGCCCGAGGACTGTGAGGCGTTTTTTCGTGTTCACGAGCGCGCCTTCCATGCCGCCGCCAAGGCCAAGATAGTTCAGAAGCGTGTCGCGCCCGGGGTCAATTTTCATCTCACCAGCCGGGACGTGAGCCGGCAGATCGACAATTAGGAATGGCGCAAGAGTCCCGCTTCGGCTAGAAACGGTCTCGTGTTCCGAGGAGATCCGCCATGCAACAGACCCACACCGCCGCGCTGCCGGTTGCCAGCAAAGATCTGAGTGTCGTTTTCCAGGCCGTCCTGGCCATGGCCCTTGGTCTGTTCATTGTGGGTGTTGTCGGTTTTTCTCACATCGACGCCATCCACAACGCGGCGCATGACGTGCGCCATTCGAACGCGTTCCCTTGTCATTAGATCTTGCCATTGATTGAGTGATGTCGGTCTTTCGTTCGATTGTGTTTTCCGCCGTCGTCAGCGGACTGATTACCGGCGCTGCCGTCACGGCGGTCCAGCAATTCGGCACCGTGCCGCTGATCCTCAAGGCCGAGACCTACGAGCACGACGCCGCCGAACCCGAGGCGGCGCCGGCGGCAGTTGCTCCCGCGTCCCAGAATATGGCCGGCCACGATCATTCCGCGCACGACCATGCAGCCCATCAGCAGGCCGCACAGCAGGCGCCGGACGCGCACCGGCACGACGCGCATGAACATGACGCGGCGGCCTGGAAGCCCGCCGAGGGATTGCAACGCCACGCGTTTACGGCCGCGGCGAATATGCTGACGGCGATCGGCTTCGCGTTGTTGCTGGCGGGCATCTACGCGCTGCGCGGCGGCTCGGTGAACTGGCATGACGGCCTGCTGTGGGGGCTGAGCGGCTTTGTGGTCTTCACGATGGCGCCGGGGCTGGGATTGCCGCCCGAACTTCCCGGCGTCCCGGCGGCATCGCTGGAGCCGCGCCAGGCCTGGTGGATCGCGACGACGTTTGCGACCGCCGCGGGTTTGGGTCTCATCTTTCTGCAGCGCTCGGCGCTTGCGGCTGTTCTGGGTGTCTGCCTGATCGCGGCGCCGCATCTGTTCGGCGCGCCGCAGCTTGCCGATGTCGAAACCGACGTTCCCGATGCGTTGTCGCACCGGTTCGTCGTCGCGGTGACCGTCACCAGTCTGCTGTTCTGGGCCTTGCTCGGTTCTCTGACCGGCATGACCTATAGCAGGTTCTCCCGCTCGAGCCCGGGAGGCCATGCCTGAAGGTGGTGCCTGAAGGTGGCGCAACGTTGAGACACAGGTGCCGACCACGTGGCTGTTAGCGAGATAATTCCGGACGAAAAGTCCGACGGTTTTCGCGAGCGCGTCATCGGCGTCCTGGTGCTGCTGGTGGCGGCCAATGCACTCGCCTGGGGCTGGGCGCTGATCGCATTCGAGATGCAGCCGGTCCTGACCGGAACCGCGGTGCTCGCCTATAGCCTGGGGCTGCGGCATGCGCTGGATGCCGATCACATCGCCGCCATCGACAACGTCACCCGCAAGCTGATGCAGGAGGGCAAGCGGCCGGTGACCGTCGGCCTGTTCTTCGCGCTCGGCCATTCGGCGGTGGTGTTGCTGGCCTCGGTCGCGGTCGCGCTGGCGGCCAATTCCCTGACCGGACAATTCACAGCCTATCGCGAGATCGGCGGCATCATCGGGACATCGGCGTCGGCGCTGTTTCTGTTCATCATTGCCGCGGCAAATCTGGTCGTGCTGAGCGGCGTCACCCGGGCGTTCCGAAAGGTCAGGAGCGGCGAGGCGGTTCGCGACGAAGACATCGATGCCCTGTTGCAACAGCGCGGCTGGCTGGCGCGGCTGTTCAGGCCGTTGTTCCGGTTGGTTTCCGAGAGCTGGCATCTGTTCCCGATCGGCTTCCTGTTTGCACTCGGGTTCGACACCGCGAGCGAAATCAGCCTGTTCGGACTTTCGGTCGGCGCGTCGGGCGATGTTTCGAGCTGGTCGATCCTGGTCTTCCCTGCGCTTTTCACCGCCGGAATGACGCTGGTCGATACCATCGACGGCGTGCTGATGCTCGGCGCCTATGGCTGGGCCTATCGCAACCCGGCTCGCAAACTGTTCTACAACATGGCCATCACCTCGGTCTCGGTGGTGGTGGCGGTGGTGATTGGCGGCATCGAAGTGCTTGGATTGCTCTCCGGCCATTTCAGCCTCGAGGGCCAGTTCTGGCGCTGGATAGCCGGCCTCAACGCGGGTTTCGGCGCGCTCGGTTTCGGCATTGTCGCGTTCTTTGCCGCAAGCTGGATCATCTCGATGATCTTCTTTCTCGGGAGCGGCTTTGGCCGACGCCGCCGGAGCGCCTGAAGAAAGCCCCGGCCAGGGCGGTGCCGTCTGCCACGCCGTTTCAGCATGGCCGTTCGGCCGCGCCCGCCCGGGCGTCTGCGATAACCCATTGACGCATAGAGCATTTGTCCGATCCCGGAACGGCCTCAATGCGGTCAATGATCGGTGCTTTACGCAACTTCAATCCTCTCGGTTTACGAAGGCCCCATGACCGACCGCCGTCCCGATTTGCCGTCCGCGCCCCGTGCGGCGACGCTGGTGTTGCTGCTGGGGTTCGGCATCGGCATGGGTGGCTGCGCGAACATGTCCGACAGCCTCACCAGTGCGTTTGCCGATCCCGCGAAATACGACAGCTACGATTGCAAGCAGTTGCAGGTCGCCCGCAAGGCGCTTGCGATCCGTTCTGCGGAATTGCAGGGCCTGATGGCCAAGGCTGACACCGGCGTTGCCGGTTCGGTGGTCTCCGAGGTGGCCTATCGCAATGATTACATCTCGACCCGGGCGTCATCCAAGCTCGCCGAGGAGGTCTGGAAGCGCAACAATTGCGTGGCCGTTCCCGACAAGCCGGGGGCCGCAGTGTCGGCGACGCCCGACGCTGTAGATCCGATCCAGCAGAAAAAAGACGCCGCGAGTTCGCTGATCCGCTGAGGTGGCGAACCGGGAGTAGCGAATAGTGTTCGCTTCTCACGCCCGCCAGTCGTAGATCCAGTCTTGGCGTGAGAGCAGCCGCTGCGCGCTGCTGGCCCCGATGACGAGATCGCGCGCAAAAGCCGCCGGCCCGCCGAGATGATAGATGCGCCCCATCTGGCGGGCATGGCGTTGAACCCGCGCCAGGCGAGAGCGGCGCGCGCCTGCATAGCGCGCCAGCGACGCCGTGATGCCGGCCGCGCTGTCGCCGGAATTTTCCGAAAGACACTTCGCCAGCACCGATGCGTCCTCGATCGCCATGCCGGCTCCTTGCGCGGCGAAGGGCAGCATGGCATGCGCCGCATCGCCGAGCAGCGTCATCGGGCCGCTGCTCCATACTCCGCCGTCGCGGATCGTGAACAACGCCCATCGCCGCCAGTCGTCGACGGCGCCGATCATCATGCGCGATGCGCTCGGCCATCGTGATGAAAACTGGTTCTTGATATCGTTGGGGTTGCCGGGCTCGCTCCACCCCGGCCGATTCCACGTCCCGGGCAGCACCGCCACCATGTTGATCTTTTGGCCACCGGAAATCGGGTAGGCGACGAGATGGGCATTCGGCCCCATCCAGAGCTGCACGCGGCGTGCCGCCAGTTCGCGTGGCAATTGCCTGGCGTCGATGGTTCCGCGCCAGGCGATCAGCCCGGAAAATTGCGGCTGGGTGTCCGGGAACAGCTGGTGGCGCAGCTGCGACCAGACCCCGTCGGCCCCGATCAGCGCCAGCGCGGTTTCCTGCTGCCGCGACATCCCCCGGCGCTGCCCGACGGTGATGCCCTTGGCGTGGGTCGCGGCGTCCTCGAACTGCCAGCCGAGCCGCAGCTCGATGTCCGGATTGTCGTTGACCTGCGCCAGCAGCGCCGCCTGCAGATCGGCGCGATGGACGATCCAATAGGGCGCCCCGGCGCGAAATGCAGCGGCATCGCCGAGCGGCAGGCGGGCGATTTCACCGCCGCGTTGCGCGCTCATGATGCTGATGGCATCGGGCATGGTGGCGCAGGCACTGAGCCGCGGCCCAAGTCCGAGATCGATCAGCACCCGGCTGGCATTGGGCGACAGCTGCAGGCCGGCGCCGGCCTCCTCGAGTCGCTCCACCTTTTCCAGAACGACGATGCGAAAGCCTTGTCGCGCCAGCGCAAGGGCTGCCGTCAGTCCTCCGATCCCGGCCCCGGCAACGACGATCGTGCGGGATGCGGCCACGGACCAGTAATCAGGCGACTTTGTCCTTCACCACGCATTCGGGCGGCCGGGCTTCGCCGGCAGCGAGGTCGGCGGCATAGCGATACAGCGTCGAGCAATACGGACAGATGATCTCGTTATCGTTGCCGAGGTCGAGAAAAACGTGCGGGTGATCGAACGGCGGGTTGGCGCCCACGCACATGAACTCCTGCGATCCGATCTCGATGATCGGAACGCCGGCGTCATTGTGAAAGTGAGGAACGACGTGATCGGACATATTGTTTTACCTGCGGTCGTCTTTACCAGTAGTCGCAACGGATTCCAGCGCAACCGGCACGCCACCCCATCGGAATGCGGCGCACCATAAGGGGCGCCGATGCTGATTCCTAGAGCGCTGGCGGGTCATCTGCCCATGCAAATTCGACACAATCCTGTCGTCTTCGAAAAGCCCTTCTTTCGTCGGGGCGGTTGTGTCCTAAAAAGGGCACACCACATTGCTTGAAGCGATACAGACGGGTTTTCGGGCAGGGTTTTCGACAATGTGGCTCCGATTGGGTTCAGCCAAGGCTGGCGTGGTGGTCTGCGCGACGGCGTGCGTCGTGCTGTGGCCCCATGCGCGGGAGGCGGGCGCGATTCTGGCGGCGCAGGACGATCCCGTCGGACTCTCCGATCTGCAGCTCAATTCTGCTCTGCGGAACGACCGCGGCGCGATCGAGCGAAACATCGAGGCGGCGCTGGCGGCCGGCGACGCCGATCTGGCCAAAAGTTTTGCCGACCTGGCGCTCGCCAAAGACGTCGTCATTTCCGGCGAACTCTCGCAGCGGGTCACCGACGCGGTCGCCGAGGAGAATTCGACGTCGCATTTTGCTCGGCGCTTCGCGACCGGTCTCATCACCGGCAATGCCGACGACGTTGCCAGCCTGTCCGGCACGGTCGCCGGCGATCTGTTCGTGTTCGGCGATGTTCGCGACGTGGTTCGTGAAGGCAAGCATCTGGCGATGGGCGAGGATACAGACCGGCTGGTGCTGGGTCTCGCCGCGGCCGGCCTTGCGGTGACGGCCGCGACTTATGTCTCGGTCGGCGGCGCCGCGCCGGTGCGCGCCGGGCTTACGCTGGTCAAGGATGCGCGCAAGGTCGGACGCCTCGGCGAGGGCCTCACCGAATGGGCCGGCCGTTCCGCGCGGGGCGTGGTCGATGCGCCGATGTTGCAGAACGCGGTCGCCAATGCGTCGGTGATGCGGCCGGGACAAACCGTCACCGCGATCAAGGCGGCGTTCCGCGCCGAAAGGGCCGGCGCGCTGGTTCGCCTTGCCAAGGATGTCGGTCGGATCGGCGAAAAGGCCGGCACCCGCGGCGCGCTCGACACGCTGCGCATCGCCGAGGGTCCGAAGGATGTCGCCCGGGCGGCGCGGCTGGCGGAATCCAAGGGTGGCCAGACCCGCGCGATCATGAAATTGCTCGGCCGTGGCGCACTGCTGCTCGCGGCCGGCGCGTTCAACCTCACGCTGTGGGTGTTTTGGGCGCTACTGGCGCTGTTCGGCTTTCTCTCCACGATCAAGGCCACCACCGAGCGTCTCACCCAGTCGTGGCTGAACCGCAGCAAAGCCAGGAAGCTGCGTCAACAGATGGCGGCGGCTTCTTCTGCGGCGGCGCAGCCCTGTCTGCCCATGGCGAGTCTTGCTGTGCAGGGCTAGAACCCGCGACTTCCCGATCGCAAATCCCTTTCACCAAAAAAACGGAATAAAAGATGCCGAGCTTTCACAACGGCGCTGTTGAAATTGCCTATCTCGACGAAGGCGAGGGCGATCCCATCATCCTCGTGCACGGCTTCGCTTCGAGCAAGAATGTCAACTGGGTGTATCCGACCTGGGTGTCCGAGCTTCGCAAGGACGGCCGCCGCGTCATCGCGCTCGACAATCGCGGGCATGGCGATTCGAGCAAGCTCTACGATTCCGAGGACTATCATATCGGCACCATGGCCGGCGACGTGCGCGCGCTGATGGACCATCTCGGTCTCGAGCGCGCCGACATGATGGGCTATTCGATGGGCGCACGGATGACAGCCTTTCTGGCGCACAGCTATGCGCCCCGGATTCGCTCGGCGATTTTCGGCGGTCTTGGCGTCGGCCTCATCGCCGGCGGCGGGCCGGGCGAAAATGTCGCGGCAGCGCTGGAGGCGCCATCGCTCGACGACGTCACCGATCCGGTGGGGCGGACGTTTCGCGCTTTCGCGGAGCAGACCCGTTCCGATCGCCGCGCACTCGCCGCTTGTCTGCGCGGCTCAAGGCGGCTGATGACGCGGGACGAAGCCGCCAGTATCAGAGTGCCGGTGCTGATCGCGGTCGGCACCACCGACGAGATCGCGGGCTCGGCCGCGGAACTGGAGAAAATCATCTCCGGCTCGCAGGTGCTGGATATTCCCGACCGCGATCACATGCGGGCGGTGGGCGACCGGGTCTATAAAGCCGGCGTGCTTGCGTTCCTGGCGCAACGCCCCTGATTTATCCGCGTCCCGCATCTTGTTTTGGTCAAAACGCCGACCATTTCTGATCCACGCTTGCAGCGAAGGGAACCGTCGGTCGCGTCAAGAAGGCTGCTTATTCAAAGGCTTAGCTGGCGCGAAAAGGGTAAGCCGACGTTCACTTTGCCGCGTGCGCCACGGGACAGGCACAAGGCCGCCATGCTATAATGGCGGTCAATACCTCGAATTTTGCGAGAGCAGCATGGCAATGCATCACATCAATCCGCAGAACGCGAAGCTGGCGGCGCTCGATCCGATCTGGGAGCGGGTCCGGACCGAGGCGGAGGACATCGTCCGCCGCGAGCCGGAACTGGCATCCTTCATCTACTCGACCGTGCTGCATCACGAGCGGCTGGAAGATTCGGTGATTCATCGCATCGCCGAGCGTCTCGACCATTCGGCCTTGTCGGGCGATCTGATCCGGCAGACCTATGACGAGGCGCTGCGCGATGATCCCGACCTCGGCAACGCTTTCCGCGCCGATCTCGTGGCGGTGTTCGACCGCGATCCCGCGACCTCGCGCTTCATCGATCCGCTGCTGTATTTCAAGGGCTTTCACGCCATCCAGACCCATCGCCTGGCGCATTGGCTCTACCACAAGGGCCGCAAGGATTTTGCCTATTACCTGCAGAGCCGCGCCTCGGCGGTGTTCCAGACCGACATCAATCCGGCCGCCAAGATCGGCCGCGGCATTTTCCTCGACCACGCCACTGGCCTCGTGGTCGGCGAAACCGCGGTGATCGAAGACGATGTGTCGATCCTGCACGGCGTGACGCTCGGCGGTACCGGCAAGGAAAATGAGGACCGTCATCCGAAAATCCGCAGCGGCGTGATGATCGGGGCCGGCGCCAAGATTCTCGGCAACATCGAGGTCGGACGTTGCGCGCGCATCGCGGCGGGGTCCGTGGTGGTGAAGCCGGTGCCGCATAACGTCACAGTGGCCGGCGTGCCGGCGAAGGTGGTGGGCGAGGCCGGCTGTGCCGAGCCGTCGCGCACTATGGATCAAATGATAAACGCCATCGGGCTTTGATTTAGCGCGGGAATCCGGTTCGGCCCGGTCGAACCGGATTCCCACCTCATCTAATTTTCCACAAACGCCTAGCCCTCAGCCTCGTCCCGCATTAAAGCTTCGGCGAAACATCAATTGCATTGGAGATCGCTGTGGACGTTCAGGAAGTCAGGAAGCTCGACGCCTATTTGAAGCGCCTGTTTGGCAACCAGAAGATCCGCGTGGTGCCGCGGCCGAAGAAGGACGAGCACGAGCCCGACGTCGCCGACGACGTTGATCACGAACGCCTTGATGCCCGCCCGGGTCGCCGTGGTGCGGCGATACCAGAACGAGATCAGCATGTACGAGGCGGCGCCGACGAAGGCCCAGCCGACGATCAGCAGCAGGAAGTTCCCGGACAGGACCAGCAGCAGCATCGAGAACACGAAGTAGTTCATGTACGAGAAGTACCTGACGAACCCCTTG
>JAQGJF010001070.1 GCA_028290765.1 Tardiphaga sp. | reverse complement strand
CGGGTGTCCAGCCCAGCATGTAAAACGACGACTGGAAGTTGCCGGCCTTGAGAATCTTGGCGAAGTACAGCGCCTTGGGCTGCGCCAGCAAATTGATCTTGACGCCGATGCGCGCCAGCATGCCCACCACCGCCTGGCAGATCGCCGCGTCGTTGACGTAGCGGTCATTCGGGCAATCCATGCTGACCTCGAAACCGTCAGGATAGCCGGCTTCGGTCAGCAATTTCTTGGCGCCGTCGGGATCGTATTTCGGCCGGCTGAAGTCCTGTGACAGTTTGAACAATTGCGGCGCGATCATCAGCGCCGACGGGGTCGACAATCCGCGCATCACCCGGGTCTTGATCAGTTCGACATCGATGGCCTTGTAGAAGGCTTCGCGGACGCGGATATCCTTGAACGGATTCTTGCCCTTGATGTTGGAGAACAGCAGTTCGTCGCGGATCTGGTCCATGCCGAGGTAGATGGTGCGGATCTCCGGGCCGGTCAGCACCGTGGCATTGGGACTCGAATTGACCCGCGCGATGTCCTGGATCGGCACTGGTTCGATGAGGTCGACTTCGCCGGACAGCAGCGCCGCAACGCGGGTGGCGTCGGAGTTGATCGGGGTGAAGATGATTTCCTTCAGATTATGTTCAGGCTTGCCCCACCAGTTCGGGTTGGCCTTGAACACCGTCTTGACGCCGGGTTGATGGCTTTCGATCGAGAACGGGCCGGTGCCATTGGCGTTGAGCGAGGCAAAGCTCGGCGTCGTCGCTGCGACCGGCGTGGGTGCCGTGGCGTTGTTTGCCTCGGCCCATTTCTTGTCCATGATGTACCAGGCGTCCCATTGCGAATTGAGAATGGGATTGGGTGACGTCAGGATAAAATCGACGGTGTAGTCGTCGATCTTCACCACCTTGGCGTCGCCAGGAATCAGTGGCTGGAAGTCGGAACCCTTGGCGCGGACGCGGTCGGCGGAGAACACCACGTCGTCGGCGGTGAAAGGGTCGCCATTCTGGAACTTGACGCCTTTGCGCAGATGAAAGCGCCACCGAGTCGGCTCCGGGGTTTCCCAGCTTTCGGCGAGAGCGGGGATGATCGACAGATCCTTGTCGCGGGCGGTCAGCCCTTCATAGACATGGCCATGATGGGCGATGGTGGTGCTTTCCCGCAACGTATAGGGATCGAGCGATTTGAGGTCGCCCTGGTTGGCGTAGCGCAGGGTTTGGGCCGATGCCGGAACGGCGACCGATACCAGCGAAACAGCTGCGACCAGCGAAACAGCCGCGGCGGCGATCAATTTTTGACGGAGCGACATTCGTTCCCGATCTCCACTGGCGCGTGCCTGGCGGGCGAAATGCCCGCAAACAACCGAACCATGTTGCCAGAGTTTAAGCGCCGCGCAAGGGAGATTTGCCGGCAGCCAGCGCTGTTTACAGGGCAGATCGCGCATTTCCGCAGCAGTGCAAGCTGGTTTGCGTAAGGGCGTCGCGCAGCTTACCTATGCTGCAGGCGCTCGGAGAATCGCCGCACCATTCAACTTTCGGAGAGCCGCATGGCTGAGTCAAAGGCCGAAATTATCGTATTGGGCGCCGGCATGGTCGGGGTCTCGGCCGCCTTGCATCTGCAGCAGCGCGGCCGCGACGTGGTACTGGTCGACAAGCACGACCTCGCCGGCGAGGAGACCAGTTACGGCAATGCGGGACTGATCGAAGCCGCGTCGGTTTTCCCCTATATGTTTCCCCACGATATCGGCCAGATCCTGCGCTATGCGCTCAATCGTTCCGGCGATGTGCATTACCATGTTTCGGATTTGCCGGTGTTTCTGCCCTGGCTGATCCGCTATTTCCTGGCGTCCTCGCCGGCCGGCGCGCTGCGCAGCGCGATGGCGGCATTGCCCCTGATCAAGCGGAGCCTCGTCGAGCACGAGGCGCTGATTGCGGAAGCGCAGGTGCCGGAACTGCTGCGGCGAACCGGATGGATCAAGCTGTTCCGCTCCGATGCCACCATGGCCAGGAGCATCGCCGAACTCGAGCGTGTCAGGACCTTCGGCATGGAAGGCGAGGTCCTCGACCGCAAGACCATCGCGGCCCGCGAGCCGAATCTGTCCGGCGATTTCGCCGGCGCGATCCACTGGCCCGCTCCTGGTTTCGTGCCGGATCCGGGCGCGCTCGCCAAGGCCTATGCGGCGCTGTTCGCCCGCAAGGGCGGGCGATTCATGACCGGTGACGCCGCGACTCTGGCGCAAAATGCCGACGGCTGGCGCGTCGTCGGCGGCGATGGCGCGATCGTCGCGCGCGATGTCGTCGTGGCGCTCGGGCCATGGTCGGACATCGTATTCCGGCCGCTCGGTTATAACATCCCGCTCGGGATCAAGCGCGGTTATCATCTGCATCTCAAGCCGGGCGGCAATGCCGTGCTCAACCATCCGGTTTTCGATATCGACCAGAGCTTCCTGCTGGCACCGATGAATCGCGGCATTCGCCTGACCACCGGCGCCGAATTCGCCCGGCGCGACGCGCCGCCGACCCCGGTCCAGGTCGAACGCGCGCTGCCGCTGGCGCGTGGCCTGTTTCCGCTCGGCGAGGCGGTCGATGCAAAACCCTGGATGGGGGCGCGGCCGTGCCTGCCCGACATGCTGCCGGTGATCGGCAAGGCGCCGCGTCATCCGGGGCTGTGGTTCGATTTCGGCCACCAGCATCACGGCCTGACGCTCGGTCCGGCCACCGGGCGTCTGCTGGCGGAAATGATGACCGGCGAGGCGCCGTTCGCCGACCCTAAACCGTTCTCCGTCGAGCGCTTTGGTTAACGCTTCGCACGGTAAGGCGGTCCAACGCCGGCCTTAAGGTCCTAAGGTCGCTTGCATCTTGCGGCCGACACCGGCGATACTGATGCGTGTTCGCGAGGCGTGGGCGCGCATCGTGAAACCAAGTCAGGGGACCTGCCATGAAAGTCACCGTCACCGTCGATTGCACGCCGCTCGAGGCGCGCGAATTTTTCGGACTTCCCGACGTGCAGCCGATGCAGGCCGCGATGATGGACCAGGTCCAGGCCAAGATGATGGCCAGCATGGACCAGTTCTCGCCGGAGACCTTGCTGCATAACTGGTTCACCTTCGACCCGAAAATGGCCGAGCGATTCCAGGAGCTGTTCGTGAACATGGCGGGGCTGGCCACCGGCCGCGCCAAGGAGAAGAAATAGGGCGCGTCCAACGGGAGGATCGTTCGATTCAAACAGCGTGTGTGAGCCATCGTCGTGCCGGCTGAACGCAGCGAACCGCCGGGACGGCTTCGTCCGCCGAGTCTCGGCCTGCTGCTGGCCGAGGCGCGGGGAGTTTTTGAATTGAACGCCAGCGTGCTGCTGTCGCCGCTATTGGCGCGGGCACCGAAGGGCGACGGTCATCCGGTCTGGGTCTTGCCCGGTCTGTTGGCGAGCGATCTCTCCACGGCGCTGTTGCGCCGTTATCTGACCCGCCTCGGCTATCAGAGCCACGCCTGGGGCTTCGGGCGCAACACCGGCGGCGTTACCAGGATGCGCCCACTGCTGCGCCGGCGCCTTGCGGAGATTCACGGCGAAAGCGGTCGAAAGGTCAGCCTGGTCGGCTGGAGTCTCGGCGGCATCTATGCGCGGGATCTCGCGCTGCATATGCCGGAAATGGTTCGCTCGGTGCTGACCATGGGAAGTCCGTTCAGCGGCGATATCACCGCCACCAATGCCCGGCGAATCTATGAGGTGCTTTCGGGAGAAACCCTGCAAAACGCCAATGTGGAAGACATGAAGGCGCTGTCCGGCGATTTGCCGGTGCCGACCACGTCGATCTGGAGCCGCAGCGATGGCATCGTCAACTGGCGGACCTGCCTGGTTCGCCCGTCCGATCGCGCCGAGAACATCGAGGTGCATCTGGCCAGTCATGTCGGGCTTGCCGTCAATGCCGCGGTGTTGTGGGCGGTGGCCGACCGGCTGGCCCAGGCCGAGGGCGAATTCAGGCAATTTGACCGATCCGGGCCGTTTGCCATTGCCTATGCCCCACCTGAAAAGGCACAATCCTGACCAGAGCGCCGCCAAGGCGCCGAACTACAAATTTGCCGGGAGGGAATTATGACGGAAGCCAGCAAGAAGCTGTCCTCGATGGACGCATCGTTTTTGTATCTCGAGACGCCCGAGATGCCGATGCATGTCGGAAGCATGGCGATCTTCCGCCTACCCGACGACTTCAAGGGCGACTTCTTCGAGGACTTCAAGGCGATGATCGCCTCGCGGCTGCATCTCGCGCCGATCCTGAAAGCGCGGCTGGAGAAAACGCCGCTCGACATCGATCATCCGAGCTGGGTCGAAGACGACCAGTTCGACATCGACCGCCATATCTTTCGCGGCAGCCTGCCGGCCCCGCATGATCGCGCCACGCTGGAACGCATCGTCGGCTGGATGCATGCCAAGCTGCTCAACCGCGCCCGGCCGCTGTGGGAATTCTATGTCTTCGAGGGCATGAAGGACAACGAGATCGGGCTCTATTCCAAGATGCACCACGCCTG
>JAQGJF010001063.1 GCA_028290765.1 Tardiphaga sp. | reverse complement strand
CGGAGCTGGCACCGCATCGAGGCCGGCGGTGGCGCCCTGCTGCGTGAGTGTCATTCCGTTTCCTTCCCGAACTTGTTTTTTTGTTGATTGAAGTCCCGACGGCGCTGTTGGCTAGGCGCGCCGGCGCTGAGGATCGTCCCGACCGGGATCGGCCAGCCGCCCGGCAAGCGCCGTTGCCGCTTCGATGGTACCGAGCCGTCCGCCAATGTCGCTGGTGACTTCGTGCGCGGCGATGGCGCCTTCCACCGCGACATCGATCGCCTGCGCGGCCGCCTCAAATTCGGGCTTGCCTTCCCGCCGTCCCTGCCACGCGAGCAGCAGCGAAGCCGACAGGATCAGCGAATAAGGGTTGGCGGTGTTCTTGCCGGCGATGTCGGGTGCCGAACCATGTGCGGCCTGTGCCATGGCGTAGCCGGCGCCGGCATTGAGCGAGCCGCCGAGGCCGAGGCTGCCCGACAATTCGGCGGTCAGATCGGAGAGAATATCCCCGAACATGTTGGTGGTCACGATCACGTCGAAACGCTGCGGCGAGCGCACGACGTGGGCCATCATCGCATCGACCAGCACATCGTCCACGGTGACGTCCGGAAATTCGGCGGCCACTTTCCTGCACTCGTCGAGAAACAGCATGCCGTCGGCGATCTTGAGCACATTGGCCTTGTGCACCAGCGTGACATGGCGGCGGCGGCGCATCGCCAGCTCGAACCCGGCGCGGGCAATCCGTTCGCAGCATTGCCGGGTGATCCGCCGCAGTGAAATCGCGACATCCGGGGTGACCAGCATCTCGCCGCTGCCCAGTTCCATGTTGCGGTCGGCATAAAAGCCCTCGGTATTTTCCCGAACCACGACCAGATCGAACGCGCCGATGCGCCCCGGAAACCCTTCATAGGTTCTGGCCGGCCGGATATTGGCGAACAGATCGAGGCTTTTACGGAAGAACTTTGAAGGGTTGATCTCGCCCTTGGTCTCATCCTTGAAATCGTAGGTCGCGGTGGGTCCCAGCACGATTCCCTGCGCGGACTTTGCCTTTTCCAGCAGTTCCGGCCTGACCGTGGTGCCGTAGCGGCGCAGGCTTTCATGACCGACCACGTCTTCGTCCAGGACCAGCCCGAGGTTGAAGCGGTGCGACGCAGCCTTCAGGATCTTGACGGTGGCTGTGGTGATTTCAGGTCCGATGCCGTCGCCAGGCAGTACAAGAATATGCATAGTGCTCCCCGATCCAGTTTGGATACAACTGTATACATAAGACGGTATCGTGCAATGGCCAAGAAGTCCACATCTGCCCCCGCACCGGCCCTCGATCTCGGCCAGGACACCTATTTGCGGCTGAAAGAGGCGATCCGGGACGGCACCTTCAAAGTCGGCGACCGGCTGACGGAGCTCGACCTGGCTGCCCGATTGAAGGTGTCGCGAACACCGGTGCGGGAGGCGATGCATCGGCTGGAAGCGGATGGTCTGCTCTGTTACGAGCCGCGACGGGGCGTCACCGTCGCGCGGCCCGATCACCAGATGATCATCGAGCTCTACGTCATGCGGGAAGCGCTCGAAGGCACCGCTGCCGGATTGGCCGCACAACATGCTTCTGCCATCGAGGTGGCCGCGCTCGCCGAACTGATCGAAGGCGAAAGCGCCTATCTCACCGACGGCGCCGAACTATCGCGCATCAACCAGAGGATTCACAGGCTGGTCTATTTCGCCGCCCATAACCGCTATCTGCTGCGCAGTCTTTCCAGCGTCGCCGACACCATGACGCTGTTGCCGACCATGCTCGGCAACATCGAGCGGGCGAAAGAGGCTCACGAAGAACATCTGGGCCTCCTCGCGGCCATCCGAGCCAAGGATCCGGCCGCCGCGGAAACCGCCGCCCGGCATCATCTGCGCTCCGCGCAACGCCACCGCTTGTCGTGGCTGCTTCGTCATGACCCGCAATTGGACGGAGGCTCGTCGTCCTGATTTGCAACGAATGTCGGTTGCGATACGCGTGGCCTATTCCGCCCTGCGACCTTCGCCATTCCACACCAGCAGGGGCCCACAAGCTATGAGCTCTTCGCCGGAAACGCCGCGATCATGTCAAGTTCGATGCGCGCGCCGGGCGTCGAGAGCTGGTTGATGCAGATCGTGGTCGAGGCCGGGGTCCAGTCGCCGAAATATTCCTTGAGCACCTTCACCATGCCGTCCTGATCGCGCACGTCGGTCAGGTATTTCGTGACCTTGACGATGTCGGTCCAGGTCAGCCCCTCATGGTCGAGGATCGACTTGATGGTTTCCATCGCCCGGCGCGTCTGGTCCTCGATGCGGTTGGGGTGGTCGTGCTCGGAAATGTCATGCGGGTGCTTGTGGTAGAGCGGCGACGGCGTGGCGCCGGAAATGAACAGCAATCCGCACGGGCTCTCGACCCGGATCGCCGGGGCATAGGGCATGTCCGGCCGCCGCTCGGGCTCGGTCTGGATTTCCTTGATGTTCGGATTGCTGGGCGAGGCCTGGTAGGCGGGTTTGGCGGTCATCGGAAAACTCCTCAAGGTTAGGAAGCGGAGGCGGCCATGGCCGCCTTGATCAAGTGCCGAAGCCGCGCCGGCGACACCGGATGCTCGTTGACATGAACGCCGAGCGGAGACAACGCATTCTCGATCGCGGCGATGATGCAGGCGGCGGCGGGAATGGTGCCGCCCTCGCCGGCGCCCTTGACGCCGATCGGGTTGAGCGGCGACGGCGACTGCATGTGGATGATTTCGATGCGCGGGATTTCCGGCGCGGTCGGCAGCAGATAATCGGCGTAATTGGTGGTCACCGGCTGGCCGTTCTCGTCATACAGCATGCGCTCGAACAGCGCATTGCCGATGCCGTGCACGACGCCGCCGCGCACCTGCCCGTCGACCAGCATCGGGTTGATCAGCAGACCGCAATCATGCCCGACCACGTAGCGCTGGATCTCGACCCGGCCGGTGTCGATATCGACCTCGACTTCCGCCAGATGGGTGCCGTTGGCAAAGGTGTTCTTGCGCGCCTCGTAATAGGCGGTCGCCGACAGGCCCGGCTCGACGCCGGCTACCATCGGCATGCCCGACATGCCGTTGAGGCGCGACGCGATCTGGCCGAGCGGCACGTTCATGCCGGCGACACCGACGACGCGCACCGCGCCGTCTTCCAGCACCAGATCGGCTTCGGAGGCTTCCAGGATTTCGCTGGCCACTTTCAGGGCCTTGCCGCGCACCGCCACCGAGGCCTGGTGCACCGAGGAGCCGGCGGTGACCGCGGTGCGGCTGGCGATGGCGCCGATGCCGAGCGGGAACGTGCCGGTGTCGGCGGCGTGGACGTGGATATCCGACATCTTCACGCCGAGGATATCGGCGCAGATCTGCGCGAACACGGTGGCATGGCCCTGCCCCTGGCTGGCCGCGCCGGTGAAGATCACCACTTTACCGGTGGGCTCGACGCGGATGGTGGCGCCTTCGAACGGCGCCAGTCCGGTGTCCTCGATATAGCTGGCGATGCCGCGGCCGAGATATTTTCCTTGGGCCAGCGCCTGCTGCTGGCGACCGGCGAAATCATCGCCGGCGCGTTGCAGCACCGCCTCGAGACAGCCATGGTAATCGCCGCTGTCGTAGCTGATCGGCGTGCCGTCGCGGGACTTCATGCCGGTCAAATAAGGCAGTTGGTCCTTGCGCACGAAACTGCGGCGCCGGATTTCGGCTGGATCGAGCGACAATTCGCGCGCGACGCGGTCGGCCAGGCGCTCCAGCACGAAGCAGGTGGTCGGCCGCCCCGCGCCGCGAACCGGCGTGTTGGGAACGAGGTTGGTGAACACGATGTCGATGCGGATGTCGACGGCCTGCAGCGCATAGGGTCCCGGAAACGCGGCCAGCGAGGTGACGGCGGCAACCAGCCCATAAGGCACGTAGCCGCCATTGTCATGCAGGCAGCGGCCGCGCACGCCGAGCAGGCGGCCGGCCTCGTCCGCCGCCACTTCCAGCGTCCATTGCTGATCGCGCTGCTGCGCGGTCGCGACAAAATGTTCGCTGCGGTCCTCGACCCATTTGACCGGCCGGCCCAGCTTCAGCGCCGCCAGCGGCAGCACGACTTCTTCCGGATAGAACACGCCCTTCGG
>JAQGJF010001057.1 GCA_028290765.1 Tardiphaga sp. | reverse complement strand
CTGAAGGGCAAAAGCTGATGCAGAAGCATCGCGCCACGCTCCAGGCGATCGAGCAGCGTTTCGGCGTGCCGGGCCCCGTCATCCTGGCGATCTGGGGCCGCGAGACCGATTACGGGCGCTACACGCTGCCTTATGACACGCTGCGCGTGGTGGCGACCCAAGCCTATGTCGGCCGCCGCAAGGAGCAATACCGCACCGAGTTCATCCTGGCGCTGAAGATCCTCAGCGACGGCGACGTCACCCGCAAGGACATGCGCGCGTCCTGGGCCGGCGCCACCGGGCTGACGCAATTCCTGCCGTCGGAATTTTACAAGCACGGCGTCGATCTCGACGGCGACGGCCATGTCAACATCTGGACCTCGGTGCCGGACGCGCTGGCATCGGCGGCGCAGCAGCTGGTCAACAAGGGCTGGCAGCCTGGCCTGCGCTGGGCCTATGAGGTGAAGGCGCCGGCCAATGCCGACTGCACCCAGGGCGTCGCCGAAGTGACGCGGCCGATCGCCGACTGGCTGCGCTCAGGCTTCGTCCCGGTGCGCGGCCAAAAACTCTCCGCCACCGAACTGGCGCAGCCGGCCTCGCTGCTGCAGCCGGAAGGCATCTACGGTCCGGCGTTTCTCACCACCAAGAATTACTTCGTGATCAAGGAGTATAATTTCTCCGATCTTTACGTGCTGTTCGTCGGCCATCTCGCCGACCGCATGACGAACCCGCAACCGTTCGCGACGCCGTGGTCGGCGTCGAGCCAGCTGCGTACGGCCGATGTCGAAGCCATGCAGAAGCATTTGACGCGGATCGGGCTCTATGGCGACAAGGTCGACGGCAAGGCCGGCATGAAGACCCGCGCCGCGCTCGGGGCGTTTCAGAAATCGGCCGGGCTGAAAGTGGATTGCTGGCCGAGCGAAGCGGTGCTGCGCGCGATCGGCGCAGCAAGGTAGGGCAGCAAGGCACCCGCGCATCGTCCCGGCTCAGGGCCGGGACGACGAGGGGAGTCGGCGCGGCGTGCTTCCGGCGGAAAGTTCCGCATGAGCCCCGCGGGCAACACCGCCCTCACATTAACGTCAGAGAAGTTTGCGCGACAACCGCACGCGAGCGCCTTCATTTCTGCACGATTTGGGAAATTAATGGGCGATCTCGTGATTTGGAGGACATGCGGTGCCGTGGACTAGGCTCGCCAGATTGTTTGCACCATTGCTGATGGGGATGAGCGTGCTGGCGCTCGGCGGTTGTATGCAGTCGACGCTCGCGCCGTCGTCCGACGCCAGCTTTACCCAGCGCGACCGGCAGTTGCTGGCGCATACGCCGTATGCGCAGGCCAGCATTCCCGAAACCTATCGCCGGCACATCGTCGACTATTCGCGCAAGGAACGGCCAGGCACGATCCTGGTCGATAGCGACGCGCGCTTTCTCTATTACGTTCTGCCGGACGGCAAGGCGATCCGCTACGGCGTAGCGGTCGGCGAGGAAGCGATGGCCTGGTCCGGCGTCGCCACGGTCGGTCGCATGGCCGAATGGCCGGACTGGATTCCGACGCCGGAGATCCGGGCGCGGCTCGGCCCGTTTCCGCCGCGCGTTCCAGGAGGTGCCGCCAACCCACTCGGTGCGCGGGCGCTCTATCTCTACGAAGGCAACAAGGACACGCTGTACCGCATCCACGGCACCAACCAGCCGGAATATATCGGCCAGGCGATTTCGTCCGGCTGCATCCGCATGACCAACGAAGATGTCATCGATCTGTTCGGCCGGGTGCAGCAAGGCGCAGTCGTCGTGGTGCTGCCGCCGACGCGCAGCGCCTCGATGGGACCGATCACAGGTCCGCGCGGCTGACGGCGTTATGCAATCACGATCGGTGGGCCGCGCGGCGAAACCTTTCCACGCGTCGTCCCGGCCTTGAGCCGGGACCTATACGCCGTGTCTTCTCTCTTGGGCAGTGAAGTCTTGGGCAGTGAAGTCTTGGGCAGTGAAGTCTTGGGCAGTGAAGTAGTGGCCTTCCTTGACAACTGATGCCAGGGGTTCTGGGTCCCGGCTCAAGGCCGGGACGACGAAACGTTGCCGGTTTGGCGATCGCGGAGTCCGGAACACCGGGCCGCTCGCGAAACCGGATGGTGACGGTTAACTGTGGATCGGCGCGGCGACGGTCGGGCGAGGCGGAGCCGCCGACGAGAGCTTCATGAAAATCAGCAACGAGGCGCAAGCCAGCAGCGGCGCGATGGTGCTGACCTGGAACAACTGGCTGGGCAGCATGCCTTGCGAAACCAGGGCGCCGCCCGTCAGCGGTCCGAGCAGCGACCCCATCCGACCGACCACTTGCGACCAGCCGACCCCGGTGCCCCGGATGGCGGTCGGATAATAGTTGGTGATGTGCGCGTTCAGCGAGAGCTGGGCTCCGATGATGAAGAAACCGGCGAGGAAGATCGTGGCCATGATCGGCCAGAACGAGGTCCCGGCGAAGCCGATGGCGAACACCGCCGCGGCGCCGGCCAGATAGGTGAAGATCAGGATCACGACAGGCGGCAGGATTTTCCGGTCGATGAACTGGGTGCAGAAGATGCTGCCGAAGATTCCCGACAGGTTGAAGATGATGGTTCCCATCAGCGCGTCCTGCAGCGGCAATCCGGCCTGGCGCAGCAGCAGCGGAATCCAGTTGATGAACAGGTAGACCAGCATCAGGCTCATGAAGAACGCCAGACAGAGAAAAACGCTGCCGATGGCAAGGCCGTCGCGAAACAGCGCCGCGATCGATCCCCGGCCGGGGCGGGGTTCGTCGAGCACAAAGGCGCTGCTGTCGTCAAACTGCCGGGTGGGGGCGAGCTTTCGAAGGACCGAGATCACTTCGGCGCCCTTGCCGCGTACCAGAAGCAGGAACTTGATGGATTCCGGCAGCGCGAACACAACCATGGGGACGAGGCAGAGCGGAAGAATCCCGCCGAACACGAAGACCGACTTCCAGCCGAAGTAAGTGATCAGCGGCACACTGATCAAGCCGCCGAGAACGGCGCCAAGCGAGAAGCCGCACCACGCGATGGCGACCAGCGTCGCGCGCCTTCGCGCCGGTGCATATTCCGAGACCAGCGCCATTACGTTGGGAATGGCTCCGCCAAGGCCGATGCCGCACAGAAACCGGAGCAGGGTGAAGGATTCGATCGAAGGCGCGTAGGCGGAGCCGATGTTCAGCACGCCGAACAGGATCATGCAGAGCACCAGCGTACGCTTGCGGCCGAATCTGTCCGCCAGATATCCGAAGGCAAACGCCCCCACCATGCTGCCCAGCAGCACCGCCGCGAATACCGGGCCAAAAATGCCGGGAGCCAGTTTCCATTCGGCTGCAATGCTCGGCGCCACATAGGCGAGCGCCTGGGTATCGAAGCCGTCGCACATCATGATCATGA
>JAQGJF010001000.1 GCA_028290765.1 Tardiphaga sp. | reverse complement strand
GCGCGACCTGTCGCGAGAGCTGCGCTGCATGGTGTGCCAGAATCAGTCGATCGACGATTCCGAAGCGCCGCTGGCGCGCGACCTGCGGCTCTTGGTCCGCGAGCGGATCGCCGCCGGCGACAGCGATGCGCAGGTGATGGATTTTCTGGTCGCGCGCTATGGCGAGTTCGTGTTGCTGAAGCCGCGGTTGAAGCCGCACACGCTGTTGCTGTGGCTGTTGCCGCCGCTGGCGCTGGCGGGAGGAGGGCTCGCGCTATGGGCTCATCATCGTCGCCGCAACAGGCTGGCGGCGCCAGAGGGCGATTTGGCGCCCGTCCTCAGCGCCGACGAAGAAGCCCGGCTGCAGAAGCTGATGGCCGACGAGGTTGCTCCGAGCCCGCCAGTCTAGCCGGAAGCCGTTGCCTAACGCCAACGCCGCCATGAAGGACAGGCCTGTTCATGCGCCACTCCGCGAGTTTCATGCTCACCGCGTGTCTGCTGATGGCGTCGTGCCCGGCGCGGGCGGAAGATCCATCGTCGGGAAATTGCGGGGACCTGCCGACCGGTTCCGAGCAGAAACAATGTGCCGAAATTCAATACCGCAAGACGGCCGATGAGCTGAAAGAGGTTTTTGGGCGCGTGCTGGAGCGCGCGTCGAAAGCCGATATCCGGAACCCTCCTTCCACGAACGAAAAGAGCTGGACAGTCGCGGTCACCGAAAGCCAGCGGGCATGGGAAACCTACCGCGACGCCGAGTGCCGGGGTATCGTCGGGCGCGGCGGTGGTTCAGGCAGGCTGGTGTGGGTGCTGGGTTGCCTGGCGGAAAAGGCCAAGGCGCGGACCAAGGAGCTGAATGTACCCTACGACCAGCGATGAGCCGGACCGTGCGGGAACCGGGTCTAGTCGTCGCGCCAGATTGATCGCCCACCCACAAAACATGAGCGGCTGAGGCGATGGAACCGCATCCGGGACAGCCGGTTTTACCCTGCGCCAAACCGCCGCATCGGGTAGCGGCATTGTTACAAAACATTAATTTCCCAGCCAGCGCGCGGTAAGGCGAGAGCCCCCATCTTCTGATCATCAGGTGCTCGCCCCCGCACCGCCGATTCAGGCTTTGGAGACTTCCGTATGATCGACCGCCCCACTGATCTTTCGAACCTTCCGTCTTTCAAGCCGGTCCACCGTTCGCTGCTCTCCGTGCGCAAGCTGGCGCTGATGGCGTCGGTCGTTGCCGGGCTGGGTGTCGCCGCTTACGGCCTCAGCCCGCAATCGGGGAACTTCGACGTTCTCAGCAGCGCGGCGCAGGCGCAGGTGAACAATGAAGTTCGCAAGGTCGAAAAACCGGTCGGCTTCGCCGACATTGTCGAGCGCGTGAAGCCGTCGGTGATTTCGGTCCGCGTCAAGATCAACGAGAAGGTTGCCTCGAAGGACGACAGCAACAATGAGGATTCGCCGTTTCAGCCGGGCTCCCCGATGGAGCGTTTCTTCCGCCGCTTCGGCGGACCGGATGGTCTGCCCCCCGGCCTCCGCGGTGGTCCGCGCGGCGGCGGTCGCGGTGCGGTCACCGGCCAAGGCTCGGGCTTCTTCATTTCGGCCGACGGTTTTGCGGTCACCAATAATCACGTCGTCGATGGCGCCGACAAGGTCGAGGTCACCACCGATGAAGGCAAGACCTATACGGCGAAGGTGATCGGCACAGATCCGCGCACCGACGTCGCGTTGATCAAGGTCGAGGGTGGCTCGAATTTCCCGTTTGCCAAGCTTTCGGACGGCAAGCCGCGCATCGGTGACTGGGTGCTCGCGGTCGGCAATCCGTTCGGCCTCGGTGGCACCGTGACCGCCGGCATCGTCTCGGCCAGCGGCCGCGATATCGGCAATGGCCCGTATGACGATTTCATCCAGATCGACGCGCCCGTGAACAAGGGCAACTCCGGTGGCCCTGCCTTCAACACCGAGGGCGAAGTGATGGGCGTCAATACCGCGATCTACTCGCCGTCCGGCGGCAGCGTCGGCATCGCATTCTCGATCCCGGCGTCCACCGTGAAAACGGTGATCGCCCAACTCAAGGACAAGGGATCGGTCAGCCGCGGCTGGATCGGTGTCCAGATTCAGCCGGTGACGCCGGAGATCGCCGACAGCCTCGGCCTCAAAAAGGCGGAAGGCGCTCTCGTCGCCGAGCCGCAGGCCGACGGTCCGGCGGCGAAAGCCGGCATAGAATCCGGTGACGTCATCACCGCGGTGAACGGCACGCCGGTCAAAGATGCCCGCGAACTCGCCCGTACCATTGGCGGTTTTGCGCCTGGCAACGCCGTCAAGCTCAACGTCATGCACAAGGGTCAGGACAAGGTCGTCAATTTGACACTGGGCCAACTTCCCAACACGGTGGAAGCGAAGGCCGACACCGACAATTCCGACCGCGGCAGTACCTCGCGTGGCACCGATGTTCCGAAGCTTGGCCTGACACTGGCTCCCGCCGGCACCGTTGCCGGCGCCGGCAAGGAGGGCGTGGTGGTGACGGAAGTCGACCCCAAGAGCGCCGCCGCAGAGCGTGGTTTCAAGGAAGGCGACGTGATCCTCGAAGTTGCGGGAAAGAGCGTGGCCAATCCCGGTGAGGTTCGCGAGGCGATCAACGCCGCGCGAACCGACAACAAGAACAGCGTCCTGATCAGGGTTCGTAGTGGCGGTTCGTCGCGCTTCGTCGCGGTGCCGCTGGCGAAGGGCTGATCGCGCGCGAGCATGATCCCGACAAGTGGGTAGCGGTTTTCGGATCAGATCATGCACCAAGAGATGGAAAGTGTCGTCGGCATCAGTCGCCCCCCGCCGTCGGCTCCTTTCCTGGGGGCGGGCCCAAAAGTCCGCCCCCTCAGTTACCTTCCGGTGGAAAAAGCCCCCCTCCGTCGGAAGGCCCGGTGGGCGGTGAAGTCTCCCCAGCTTCACCGCCCATTCCCTTCAATCCATGACGGGATTTAGCCGCCTTGCATGCCGCCGCCGCCCGCGCCATGGTGACAGAAAGCCTCTGACCTTGACCCTGACCGACAACCAGATGCGCCTACTGATCATTGAAGACGACCGCGAGTCCGCGGACTACCTCGTGAAGGCGTTTCGCGAGGTCGGTTACGTCGCGGATCTTGCCGGCGATGGCGAAGAAGGGCTGGCACTTGCCGACAGCGGCGATTACGACGTGCTGGTGATCGATCGTATGTTGCCAAAACGCGACGGTCTCGCCGTGATCGGCGCGTTACGCGACAAGGGCAACCGCACGCCGGCGCTGATTCTGTCGGCGCTCGGACAGGTCGACGACCGCATCAAAGGGCTGCGCGCCGGCGGTGACGACTATCTGCCGAAACCCTATGCCTTTGCCGAATTGCTGGCGCGCGTCGAAGTGCTGTCGCGGCGTCACGGCGGTCCCGCCGAGGAAACCACCTACCGTGTCGGCGACCTCGAACTCGACCGTTTGTCGCACCGCGTCGCGCGCGGCGAGGAAGAGCTGACGCTGCAGCCGCGCGAGTTTCGTCTGCTGGAATATCTGATGAAGCACGCCGGGCAGGTGGTGACACGGACCATGCTCTTGGAAAATGTCTGGGATTATCACTTCGATCCGCAGACCAACGTCATCGACGTGCACATTTCGCGGCTGCGTTCCAAGATCGACAAGGGATTTGAGCGGCCGCTGCTGCATACCATTCGCGGCGCCGGATATATGATCCGTGATGGGGTCAGATAAGATGCAATAATTGTTACACTTTTTCAGGTGTGTTGTTTTTAGGTTGCCAATTATTTACCGATTCTCCCGACCGTCAGTCGGCTACGCAGCATCGCCGAAAAGTAAAAGCCCCGCCTAAGCGGGGCTTTCTTCGATCGGCTTGCGGGCGTCCGGCAGCGTTTTGAGCCATACTCTCAAATCGTCCGGCAGGATGATCGTACGCCTCCCGTGCTTCTTGGCCTTGAGATCACCGCTGCTGATCGCCTCGCGAATGGAGGTCAGCCCGATCCCGGTGAGGGCGCTTGCCTCCTCAGGTGACACCGAGAGCCGTTCCGAGAGCGGTACCTTTCCCTTCTGCCCGAACTCGTTCATCACATAAGTGCCTTATCGTTTGCGGGCCACAACGGTGTCGCTGGTCTCGTCACCCTTGTCCGCGAGGCACGGGCGACAATCTCACGCGCCTTCTTGGCGTCGCTGGGTGCAGCGGCCAATAAAGAGTGCATCGGAAAACGTGTCATTTCCCGCATGATGCAATTGGCCGTGCCGAAACAAAATGGTCGTCAGAAATGCGTGGTCCAATTGGATATCAAAGCGAATGAAAGGGGAGGTTCCCGCTTCTCAATTTCTTCGCCCCTACTCAGGGTAATAGCTGCGACGAATTTCTGGAGCCTGGGGCGAAGCCCTCACCGCTGCGAAGGTGATCAGCCATTGATATCGTAAATGGTTCGCCCGGACTTGAGCCTG
>JAQGJF010000981.1 GCA_028290765.1 Tardiphaga sp. | reverse complement strand
GGCCGAGATCGATCGGGCGGCCAGAGCGCGCCACCCGCCGCTTGTCGCGGTCAAGTTCGATATCGCCGTAAGCCAGCACGGTGGCGAGGCGTTCGGGGCTGGCGCGCCGCAGCAGACCGCGCACCCGTGCCAGCAATTCCGGCACCGAGAACGGCTTGACGATGTAGTCGTCGGCCCCGGTGGCAAGACCCCTGACCCGCTCGCTTTCCTCGCCGCGCGCGGTCAGCATGATGATCGGCAATTGATTGGTTTCCGGCCGCGCCCGCTGCCGGCGGCACAGCTCGATGCCGGACAGGCCGGGCAGCATCCAGTCGAGCACGATGAGGTCGGGAACGCGCTCCTTCAATCGTGTATCGGCATCGTCGCCGCGCGCGACGGTCTCGACCTCATAGCCCTCGGCGTCCAGATTGTAGCGTAGCAGCGTGGTCAACGCTTCCTCGTCCTCAACCACCAGAATGCGTGCGCTCATAGGTGCGGTCTCTCATCAAAGTTGCGCCTGTTCACGTCGTGGAACAGGCGTTAGTTGCCGGGAGCATTGGCAAAACTCGTCATGTCGCCCTTGGGCCGCTTGTCGAGCATCTGCTGTCCTTCGATCATGTAGAACACGGTTTCCGCGATATTGGTGGCGTGATCGCCGATCCGCTCGATGTTCTTGGCGCAGAACATCAAATGGATGCAGAAGCTGATGTTGCGCGGATCTTCCATCATGTAGGTCAACAGCTCGCGGAACAGCGATGTGCAGATCGCGTCGACCTCTTCGTCGCCCTTCCAGACCAGCATCGCCGCCGGCAGATCGTGCGCGGCATAGGCGTCCAGCACGGACTTCACCTGCGACTGGACCAGGTCGGTCATGTGCTCGAGGCCGCGGATTAGCTTCAGCGGATGAAAGTCGCTGTCGAGCGCGGTGACGCGCTTGCCGATGTTTTTCGACAGATCGCCGATCCGCTCCAGATCGGTGGCGACGCGCAGCGCGCCGACGATCTCGCGCAGGTCCACCGCCATCGGCTGGCGGCGCGCAATGGTGAGCACCGCGCGTTCCTCGATCACCCGCTGCAACTGGTCGATCTCGGCGTCACCGGCGACGACGCGCGCGCCCAGCGCAATATCGCGGCGGATCAGGGCGTCGACGGATTCGACGATCTGGCGCTCGGCCAGCCCGCCCATCTCGGCAACCAGCCGGGTCAGTTCCTGCAGATCGCCGTCGAAGGCCTTGGTGGTGTGTTCAAAAGCCATGTTTATTCTCCCCGCGCATCCGCGCGTCAGCCGAAGCGGCCGGTGATGTAGTCCTGGGTGCGGCGATCGGTCGGCGATGTGAAAATCTTGTTGGTCTCGCCGAATTCGATCAATTCGCCGAGATACATGAAGGCGGTCGAGTCCGAGACCCGCGCCGCCTGCTGCATGTTGTGGGTGACGATGGAGATGGTGTAATCTTCCTTCAATTCGTCGATCAGTTCCTCGATCTTCGCGGTCGAGATCTGATCCAGCGCCGAGCAAGGCTCGTCGAACAGGATCACTTCCGGCCGCACCGCGATGGTGCGCGCGATGCACAGCCGTTGCTGCTGACCGCCGGAAAGGCTTAAGCCCGAGGCGTTGAGCTTGTCCTTCACCTCGTTCCACAACGCGCCGCCGCGCAGCGCCTTCTCGACCCGGTTGTCCATCTCGGACTTCGAGATCTTTTCGTAAAGCCGCACGCCGAAGGCAATGTTTTCATAGATCGTCATCGGAAACGGCGTCGGCTTCTGGAATACCATGCCGACCCGGGCGCGCAGCAGATTGAGATCGAGCTTGCCATCCAGCACATTGGTGCTGTCGAGCATGACCTGACCCTCGGCGCGCTGGCCGGGATAGAGATCGTACATCCGGTTGAAGATCCGCAGCAAGGTCGACTTGCCGCAGCCGGACGGCCCGATGAAGGCGGTCACGCGGTTGGCGACCAGCGTGAGGTTGATGTGCTTCAGCGCATGGTGCTCGCCATAATAGAAATTCAGGTCGCGCACGCTGACCTTGGCCCGCGGTTCGCCTGATCCGGCCATGGGAGGCATCGCAACGCCGGGAACGCTGGTGGATACAGAAAGCTCACTCATTTTGCTGTCCTCTCGGCGCCGAGGATCCGCGCGCCAATATTCAGGGCAAGTACGGTCAGGGTGATGATCAAGGCCCCGCTCCAGGCGAGCTGTTTCCAGTACTCGTAGGGGCTTTGGACGAAGTTGTTGATGGTGACCGGCAGGTTGGCCATGGTCTTGGTCAGGTTCAGGCTGAAGAACTGGTTGCTGAGCGCGGTGAACAACAGCGGCGCTGTTTCACCAGCTACCCGCGCCGTCGCCAGCAGCACGCCGGTGATCAGGCCTGAACGCGCGGCCCGGTAAGCAATGCGCTTGATCACCAGCGAGCGCGGCAGGCCGAGCGCGGACGCCGCCTCGCGCAGCGGATTGGGCACCAGCAGCAGCATGTCCTCGGTGGTCCGCACCACTACGGGGATCACGATCACGGCCAGCGCCAGCGCACCGGCAAAGGCCGAGAACCCGCCCATCGGCACCACCACGGCACCGTAGACGAACAGGCCGATGATGATCGAGGGCGCGCTGAGCAGGATATCGTTGATGAAGCGGATGACGCCGGTGAGCCGGTCGCTCTTGCCGTATTCGGCGAGATAAGTGCCGGCGAACAGCCCGAGCGGCGCGCCGACGCCGACGCCGATCGCGGTCATGATGATCGAGCCGACGATG
>JAQGJF010000102.1 GCA_028290765.1 Tardiphaga sp. | reverse complement strand
CAGCCTCAATAACTTTGCGCGAAATCGCCTTCGGCTTTGACCTGCTCGAACGCCGGAAAGCGCGCGGTCCAGGCTGGCGCCTTGGCCTTGGTCAGCGCGCTGAGGCTTTCGAGAATTTGCACGCCGTCCTGCTGCAGCGCCTTGGCGCAGGCTTTCGTGTCCGGAAAGTTCTCGCGCACGGCGTTGAGCCAGATGGTGCGGCCGGCCAGGAAGCCGCCGGCGCCGGCGGCATAGGCGTAATCGAGTACGCGTTCGAATTTGTCGCGATCGGCGCCGCCGGACAGCAGCACCCAGGGAATGCCATGCCGCGCGCAGATCTCGCCGACCGCGTCGAATTCCTTCTGCGCGGCTTTGGCCGCTGCACCGCCATCACGCGCCGGCAGGCCGTTGGCCGCGAGCGGGCTTTCGAGTTTCAACAGGTCGACGCCGTATTCCGGCTTCGCGAACTCCCGCACGCTGTCGATCACCAGCGACGGCAGCTTGCCCGGCGACTCGACATAATCGGCGGTATGTCCCGCGCTGCCGAGGAAGGGATAGACCAGCAGTTCGAGCACGTAGGGGATGTCGTGCGCACGGCATTGCTCGCCGATCTCACGGACGAATTTTTTCTGGTGCGCGTTGATGGCGGGTTCCGCATCGGGCCGATACCAGGCCAGCACCTTGACGGCATCGCCGCCCATCGCCCTGATCTTGCCCACGCTCCAATTGTCGATGGCGCGCGATTTGCGGCCGCCCACGGTTTCCTCGACGCGGTGTTCTTCCAGGGTCATGATCAGGCCGCACCGCGCCGGCAACAGGTCGATCGCCGCGGGCACGGCAAAATTCGGGTCGAACAGCATCGAACTGCAATGCGGCGCCAGCGCCTGCACCAGGAGGCGCTTGGCCGCGGTGACATCTGCATAGACCACCTGGTCCTTCGGTATCTTGCGCGCCTGCGCGATCGCCTCGAACATCGGCGGGCGCTGGTCGAGTGCCACCATGCGGAAGTGGCCATCGGCGTCGGCCAGGCGCGCGAGGCCTCTTGTCTTTCCAATCGTACTCATCGGTTGTTCCTCTGGAATGCGAGACAGTCTTGAAGCGTCGGAATGCCGGCACGTGCGCCCCTTCGGGTACATTTCAGCGCCGCGGCGGCAGAGGCGAAGGCAATGATGTCGTCGAGCGGCAGGCCGGCGCCGACCGCGAAGGCGTAGGCACCGTGAAACACGTCGCCGGCGCCGATGGTGTCGATGGCATTCACCGCAAAGGCCGGCGCGCTTTGCACTTTGCCATCGACCCGCCACGTGACCCCGCTGCTGCCGCGGGTGACGGCGGCGACACGACAGCCGAAGCTGGCGACCCTGGCCAACGCATCGTCGAGCGCCGATCCTGCAAAGCGCGTCAAGGCAGGCTCCGAGAAAACCGCGTGATCGCTCAGCGGCAACAGCTCCCTGAAGACCTCTTCATCGGCGACATCCGCGTCCAGCACCGTGGGAATGCCGGCCAGCCGCGCCGCGCCGAACATCGCCACGGCGCCGGCAACCCATCGCGGGTCGGCGAGCACGGCGGAGGCCGTCGCCACCTGTTCAAGCCGAAGCCATTCGGCGGTTTCGGGAAACCGGCCGCGAAAATTGACGATCTGACGCTCGCCCGCCGCATCGATGATAATGCCCGAGACCGAAGATGCGCCGTCGGGAAACAGGCGGAACTGCGCGACGTCGACACCGTCCGCCTCGAAGGCGCGGCGCATCTCGAGGCCTGCGGCATCGGCGCCGCCGCGCCCCCAGAACATCGCGCGTCCGCCGAGACGGCTCACCGTGACGGCGGCATTGGCCGCCATGCCGCCGCCGATGGTGACGTATTCGACGCCTTTGATCTTTTCGCTGCCGCCGCCGAACAATTGGTCGACGCGCCAGATCTGATCCAGCGCCGACAGGCCGAGGCAGATGATGCGCGTCTCCCCGGCGCGGGTCGGCAGATCCGCCATCGAGACCGTTTCGCGCGTGGGCGTTGAGCGGGTCACGCCAGCACCTGGCCATTTCCGGCATCGAACAGATGAATCTTGCCGGGCTGCGGATGCAGCCGGATGGTGTCGCCGATTTTCGCCCGCAGATCGGGGGCGATACGGGCGATCGCCGGCGTGCCCGCCAGATCGAAATGGATCAACGTGTCGGATCCCAGCGGCTCGACCAGCTTGATAGCGACCGGGATGGCATCCGTCGCGCCGTCGGCCACCACAAAATGCTCCGGGCGAACGCCAAGGATGGCCTTGCCGCCCGCGATGTGCAGCCGCCGCCGGCCCGCGTCATCGAGCGGCATCGCGCTGCGGCCGTGGCTCAGCACGCACTTCTCGCCTTCCAGCTCGATGGCAAAGAAATTCATGGTCGGCGATCCCATGAAGCCGGCGACGAACTGGTTGGTGGGAGATTCGTAGACCTGCTCCGGTGTGCCGACCTGCTGCACCGTGCCGCTTTGCAGCACAACGATGCGATCCGCCATCGTCATCGCCTCGACCTGGTCGTGGGTGACGAAGATCATCGTCGTCTTGAGCTGTTGCGACAGCGATTTGATCTCGGCGCGAACCTGGCTGCGCAGCTTGGCGTCGAGGTTCGACAGCGGCTCGTCGAATAAAAACACCTGCGGATCGCGAACGATCGCCCGCCCCATCGCGACGCGCTGACGCTGCCCGCCGGACAGCGCCTTGGGCTTGCGGCCGAGATAAGGTTCGATATGCAGCATCGCCGCCGCGCGCCGCACTTTCACATCGATCTCGGTCTTCGATAGCCCGCGCAATTCGAGCGCAAAGGACATGTTGTCGTAGACCGTCATGTGCGGGTACAGCGCGTAATCCTGGAACACCATCGCGATGTTGCGCTGCGCCGCCGGCAGGTCGTTGACGCTCTTGTCGCCGATCAGCACGTCGCCGCTGGTAATCGGCTCGAGCCCGGCGATGATCCGCAGCAAGGTCGACTTGCCGCAGCCCGACGGGCCGACGAATACCACGAATTCATGGTCGGCGATCTGCAGGTTCAAATCGGCAATGACGGGGAAGCCGCCAAAACTCTTGACCAGATTGCGGATTTCGATCGAGGCCATGCAACTAATCCAGCGCCAGCACGGGCTTGATCAATTCGCCTTTGGCGAATCGCGCGAAATTCTCCGGCAAAGTTGCGAGGCCGAACTCGCCGTCGACCAATAAGCGGTATTCGTCCTTGTGCTGGCGCAGCAGCGCCAGGTTCGGTTCGAAGTCTCGAATCGGAAAATAGAAGGTGCGGATCATGTAGAAATCCTTGCGCCGGAACACCTTGCCTTCCTCGATGGTCCAGGGTGCGGCGTTTTCGCCGACCAGCACCAGCGCGCCTTGCGGCAGCACCAGTTCGATGCCGAGGTTACGCGCGGCATGGGCGCCGGAGCATTCCATGATCAGGGCAAAGCGCCTCGACGTGTCACCGACCGGATGGCTTGTGGCGCCGAAGGATTGCGCAATCGCGAGTCGTGCCTGGTTCGGATCCGATACGCAGATGTTGTCGTAACCGGTGCTCTTGAGCGCCAGCACCACGCCGAGACCGACCGGGCCGGCGCCGGTGACCAGCACCGGCTCGCCGGCGCGCGGCGGCACCACGCGGCTGACGAAGCGCACCGCATGCGCGGAGGTGCCGATGGTGTCGAGCAGCAGCGGCGCCAGGCTGTCCTCGATGTCGTCGGGCACCGGCAGCAGGCAGTTTTCCGGCACCGGCAGATATTCGGCGTAGCCGCCCGGCCGGTTCCAGCCGATCAGCGACGACACTTCGAGACACATCTGGGTGTCGCCGCGCCGGCAGGCGTCGCAACGGTCGCAGTGCAGCGGGATATAGACCGCACAACGACAGCCATGCATGGCATGGCCGGGTTGCTCGACGACGCCGAAAATCTCATGCCCGGCGGTGAACTCGGCGCCCTTGTGCCAGCGATAGAAATCCGAACCGCACAGCGCCGTTCGCGACACACGCAACACCACCTCGCCAGGGCCGATCTCCTGAATCGGCACGCGTGCGATCGTGATGCGATCGCCGCCGTGGAAAATGGCGGCTTCCATGGTGGCATTGGGTCGGGCATGTGCGTTCATGTCGTATCCTTTATCTCAGCCCTTCACCGCGCCGAGCGTCAGCCCGGACACCAGCCAGCGCTGCACGATCGCCGCCAGCAGCAGCGGCGGCAGCGCGATCAGCGTGGCGGCGGCCATCAGCGTGCCCCATTGCGTCGAGCCTTCGCCGACGAAATTGAACGCCGCGGCGATCAGCGTCTTGCTGTTGCCGTTGGACAGCACCAGTGAAAACAGAAAATAGTTCCAGGAGAACACGAAGGAGAGGATCGCCGCGACCGCGATCCCCGAGCCAACCAGCGGCAGCGCGATCCGCCACAGGATCCGGGTGACGCTGCAGCCGTCGACCTGGGCGGCTTCGAAGATGCTGCGCGGGATATTGTCGAACGACGGCAGCAGCACCCAGATCACGATCGGCAGCGTGATCACCGCGTGACTCAAAATCAGCGCCCAATACGACCCGATCATGCCGACCTGGCGGAACATCACATACCAGGGCAGCAGGAACAGCGTGCCCGGCGCCATCCGCGCCGCCAAGGTCAGCACCGCGGGCCAGGAAATTCGCGTCCACGACACCGCGAACGCCGCCGGAATGCCGAACAGCAGGCCGAGGCCGGCCGAGCCGGTGGTCACGATCAGGCTGTTGATGGCGTAGGAGAAGAACGGCGTCGTCTTGATCAACTGCTGGTAGTTCTCGGCCGTCGGCGAGAAAATCAATGTCGGCGGATAGGCCGTGACCGCGAACGAAGGCTTGAACGAGGACAGCACCATCCACACCGTCGGCGCCATGATCAAGACGCCCGCCAATACCAGTTGCAGCGTGTTGAGCCGGCGGATCCAGGCGTCGCTCAGCGGAGCATGCGTCATCGGGCCACCCTCACCACGCCACCGCGCCGCGCAGCCGGTTGAAGGCCAGCACCACGCCGAACACCAGCGCGGTGAGCGTCAGCATCAGCGCGCTGGCATAGCCGATGTTGAAGAACTCGAAGCCGACGCGAAAGCCGTAGATGTTCAGCGTGTTCGAGGCGTTGCCGGGGCCGCCCTGTGTCGTGATGTAGATGATGTCGAAGAACCGCAGCAGGTCGACGCTGCGCAGGATCACCGCGGTCACGATGGTGGGGAGCAGCAGCGGCAGCGTGATGCGGCGGAACGTCCGAAACGGCGAGGCGCCGTCGATCTGCGCCGCCTCGTAGACGCTGGGCGGCAGCGATTGCAGGCCGCCGAGCACGATCAGCGCCACATAGGGCGCCCATTGCCAGGTGTCGATCAGCGCAATGGTCGGGATCACCCAGGCCGGCGACGCCAGCCAGTCCGACGGCGGCAAGCCGACCGCCTGCAGGATGTAGTTCGCCGCGCCGAGCGACGGGTCGAGGATGACGAGCCACATCATGGCGGCCACCACCGGCGGCATCATGAATGGCGAGATGAACAGCGAGCGCACGATGCCGGACAGCCGCTTGGCGTGGAACAGAATCAGCGCCAGCCAGATCCCGAGCACCAGTTGCAGCACCATCGACAGCACATA
>JAQGJF010000889.1 GCA_028290765.1 Tardiphaga sp. | reverse complement strand
CCCCGTCAGACCCGGTATGACTTCCCATTCCATCAATCGGTTCAAACAGACGGCAAAGCCGCAGCGCGCGTTCGGAGAAAAGCCATGGCAGCCAAGACGAATTTTCGGGGGTCCTACACTGCCTTGGTCACGCCGTTCAAAAATGGCGGTCTCGACGAGGCGGCGTTTCGCAGTCTGGTGAACTGGCAGATCGCCGAGGGCACCCACGGCCTGGTGCCGGTCGGCACCACCGGTGAGTCTCCGACCGTCAGCCATGACGAGCACAAGCGCGTCGTCGAATGGTGCATCGACGAGGCCAAGGGTCGCGTGCCGGTGATTGCCGGGGCCGGCTCCAATTCGACCAAGGAAGCCATCGAACTGGCGCAGCATGCCGAAAAGGCCGGCGCCAACGCCGTGCTGGTGGTAACGCCCTATTACAACAAGCCGACCCAGGAGGGCATGTACCAGCACTTCAAGGCGATCAACGATGCGATCGGTATCCCGATCCTGATCTACAACATTCCGCCGCGGTCGGTGATCGACATGTCGGTCGATACCATGGCGCGGCTGTTCGAGCTGAAGAACATCGCGGGTGTCAAGGACGCCACCGCCAGCATGGTGCGGGTGTCGCAGCAGCGCGCGGTGCTTGGCGAGGATTTCAACCAGCTGTCCGGCGAAGATGCCACCGTGATGGGCTATATGGCGCATGGCGGTCACGGCTGCATCTCGGTGACGTCGAATGTCGCGCCGCGCCTGTGCGCCGAGTTCCATATGGCCTGGCAGCGTGGCGATCACGTCACGGCGCTCAAGGTGCACGACAAGCTGATGCCGCTGCACGTCAATCTCTTCATCGAGTCCAATCCGGCCCCGGTCAAATACGCCTTGTCGCTGCTCGGCAAGATGGACGAGACCTTGCGGCTGCCGATGGTGCCGGTGACCGAGCCCACGCGGGTTGCGGTGCGCAGCGCCATGGTTCATGCGGGCCTGATCAACTAAACCGCTTCGCGACCGTCACCATGGCCGATCCGATTCACGACGTCGAAGAGAAGGGTTTCGGATGCTGAAGGAATTTCGCGAATTCGCCATGAAGGGGAATGTCGTCGATCTCGCGGTCGGCGTCATCATCGGCGCGGCTTTCGGCGCGATCGTGACCTCGCTGGTCGGCGACATCATCATGCCGATCATCGGCGCGATCACCGGCGGTCTCGACTTCTCGAATTATTTTACCGGACTGTCGAAGGCGGTGACGGCGAGCAATCTGGCGGATGCGAAAAAGCAAGGCGCGGTGTTAGCCTGGGGCAATTTTCTCACCTTGACGATCAACTTCACCATCATCGCCTTTGTGCTGTTCATGGTGATCCGCTTCATGAACCAGCTGAAGCGCAAGGATGCTGCCGCGCCGGCGGCTCCGCCGAAGCCGACACGCGAAGAAGAGCTGCTGACCGAGATCCGCGACCTGCTCAAGAAGGCGTGACAGCACGCGGTTGCAGCGCGCGTTATCATGGACATTTCCCAGAGTAACGCCTAAGGCATTTTGATTATGGCTGAGAAGAACGAGCGCCCCATCAAGGTGGTCGCCGAAAACCGCAAGGCGCGGTTCAATTATGCCGTCGAAGACACGGTTGAGGCCGGCATCGCGCTGACCGGTACCGAGGTCAAGTCGATCCGCAACGGCAAGACGACGATCGCGGAATCATATGCCGATCCCAAGGACGGCGAGATCTGGCTGATCAATGCCAACATTCCGGAATATCTGCAGGCCAACCGCTTCAACCACGAGCCGAAGCGTCCGCGCAAGCTCTTGCTGCACCGGAAACAGATCAACAAATTGATGGGCGCGGTCGAGCGTCAGGGCATGACGCTGGTGCCGCTCAAGATGTATTTCAACGAACGCGGTCGCGTCAAACTGCAGTTGGCACTGGCCAAGGGCAAGCAGCTGCACGACAAGCGCGACACCGAAAAGAAGCGCGACTGGAGCCGCGAAAAGGGCCGCATCTTGCGGGCGCGGGGATGAAGAGGGCGAATAGGGAGTAGCGAATAGCGAGTAGGGAAATCTCTTACTATTCGCTACTCCCTATTCGCCACTTGTGAAACTTGAGGACCAACAATGGCTCAATCCAATCTGCTCGAAGTCGACTGGAGCAAAATTCCGGCGCCGGCCGATGACGGCGCGGCGGCGCATCTTAAGGGCATGACGATCCCGCCGATCAGCCTGGTGGCGACCAACGACACCACGGTCACCCTCGCGGCACTGCCGGGACGCACGGTGGTGTTTGCCTATCCGCGCACCGGCGAGCCCGGCAAGATCGCGCTGGTCGACGACTGGGACATGATCCCGGGCGCGCGGGGCTGCACCCCGCAAACCTGCGCCTTCCGCGACCTGTTCGCCGAGTTGAAGGCTGCCGGAGCGAAGCAGGTGTTCGGCCTGTCGACGCAAAGCAACGAATACCAGACCGAGATGGCGTCGCGGCTGCATCTGCCGTTTCCGGTATTGTCCGACGAGAAGCTGGCGCTGACGCATGAGCTTGATTTGCCGACCATGGAGGTGGCCGGTCTCACCATGATCAAGCGGATGGCGTTGATCGTCGACGACGCCCGCATCAGCCACGTGTTTTACCCAGTGTTTCCGCCGGATCGGAATGCCGGGGACGTGCTGACCTGGTTGAAGGCCAACCCGGTCTAAAGCCTGATCGGTTCTGATTGAATCAGAACCGGGCTCTGGCTTTTTGTTTTGACGCGTTTTCTTTACGCGAACCGGCGTCCACTTCGCTCGAAAACGCTCTAGCTCAGCTCGGCCCGCACCCGCGCGAACACGCTGCGAAACATGTCCGGCGTCAGCACCCGCGTGTTGGTGTTGTAACGCGAGCAATGGTAGCTGTCGTAGAGTTTCAGTTTGCCGGCATCGTGAACCGCGCCATGGCCGAACGGCGCCGTGGCGGCGCGCATGCCCAGCGTTTTCAGCATCGAGTCGTGCGCGATCCGGCCCAGCGCGACGATCGCGCGCAGCCGCGGCATGGCTTCCATCGTCGCCAGCAGGAATGGCCGGCAGGTATTGATCTCCACCGGCAGCGGCTTGTTCTGGGGGGGCAGGCAACGCACGGCATTGCTGATCAGGCAATCGACCAGCGTCAGCCCGTCATCCGGGCGGGCCTGATAGACCCCCTTGGCAAAGCCGTATTCGATCAGGGTCGCGTAGAGCAGGTCGCCGGCATAGTCGCCGGTGAAGGGCCGTCCGGTGCGGTTGGCACCTTGCATGCCCGGCGCCAGGCCGATGATCAGCAGCGCGGCATCGGGGTCGCCGAATGACGGCACCGGCGCATTGAACCAGTCGGGGTGGCGCGCCCGGATCGTTTGGCGAAACTCGTCAAGTCTCGGGCAGAGCGGGCAGTTGGGGGCGGGAGCGGTAGCGGCGCTGGCCGTCACGCGCCGGCCATTGGCCGGCGGCGTCTTCTCAATCCTCGAAATCTTCGTCATCGCTCCTCGGCGCCATCGTGGTGGCGCGCTGCAGGAATTGCGGCGCGTGATGACGGGGTTCGCGGGGGGCCGGGCGTTCCGACGGATCGCGTCCGAGCTTGGATTGCAGCTCCACCAGATCGGTGAAGACATCCGCCTGCCGGCGCAGCTCATCGGCGATCATCGGCGGCTGGCTCGAGATCGTGGAGATGACGGTGACGCGGACGCCGCGGCGCTGCACCGCTTCGACCAGCGAGCGGAAATCGCCGTCGCCGGAGAACAGCACGATCTGATCGACGTGTTCGGCGAGTTCCATGGCATTGACCGCAAGCTCGATATCCATGTTGCCCTTGACCTTGCGGCGGCCGCTGGCGTCGATGAATTCCTTGGTCGCCTTGGTGACCACGGTGTAGCCATTGTAATCCAGCCAGTCGATCAACGGCCGGATCGACGAATATTCCTGATCCTCGATAATCGCGGTGTAATAAAACGCGCGTACGAGGGTGCCTCGGCTCTGAAATTCCTTGAGCAGGCGCTTATAGTCGATGTCGAAGCCAAGCGTCTTGGCCGTGGCGTAGAGATTGGCGCCGTCGATAAAAAGCGCGATCTTGTTGGAAGCAGAGGGCATCAAGTTCTCTCACGTTGCTTGTTGTTGTTAACGTTTTTGGCACGACAACGACCCGCCGCGCATTTGAATCAGTTATGAGCAGGATCATTCGGATCCGGCTTTGGTCCGGATCTGGCAGATCCGTCTGGGGGCAGACATCACGGCAAATGCAGTGAGGCAAGAGACAATAAGATCATGCTTGGCGAAGCAATGCAGCCTTTTCTTGTCCGACCAGTCACAGGTTGTGCGCCGAACGCCGGTCCCTGGAAACGGGTACCAGAACCGGCCGGGGAGGCCAAATGACAATTTGGTTCTTGCGAAATGCCCCGCGCCGCTATACCTAGCTCGAATAATCAACATATTCGGTCCCAGATACAACGGAGCGACAGTCGATGGCGCGCGTCACCGTAGAAGATTGCATTGATAAGGTCGATAACCGGTTCGATCTGGTGCTCCTGGCAGCACACCGGGCACGGATGATCTCGTCCGGGTCACAACTTACGATTGATCGCGATAATGACAAGAATCCGGTCGTTTCGCTACGGGAAATCGCTGATTCGACCATTTCCCCGGAAGATCTGCGGGAAGAATTGGTCCATTCGCTGCAGAAATTCGTCGAAGTCGACGAGCCGGAGCCCGATACCGTGCCCCTGATCGGGTCCGCCGGCGCCAGCGTCGATGCCGACGACACCGAGGTCGCGGTCGAGCGCATGACGGAAGAAGAGCTTTTGAAGGGTCTCGAGGGCCTGGCGCCTCCGGAAGAGCAGCCCGAAGAAGACGAATAGCAGTCGCGAACGCGCTGGCGTCCGGCCGCTCTTCAATCAACTGTGAATTTATCAGGAAGGCCCGGACAAAGCGTCCGGGCCTTTTGCATTTCCTGACATTTTCAGGGCAAAGTTGTGATCAGTAATGCAGGCTCGACAATGAGCCTGAGATGAGAGGCAGTGATGGCGTATTGGCGCCGCAACCCCCGGCAGATGCAGGCCGCGACTGATACGGTTGCTGTAGCAACCGACACGGTCGCGGTGGCCGCGCCGGCGTCGGTGCCGGTGAAAGCGGCAAAATCGCCGCGCTCCCGGATGATGCGCCAATACGACCTGGTCGAACGGGTCAGGTCCTACAATCCGGACACGGATGAGGCGCTGCTCAACCGTGCCTATGTCTACGCCATGGTGGCGCATGGCGAGCAGACCCGTGCTTCCGGCGATCCGTATTTTTCGCATCCTTTGGAAGTGGCGGCGATCCTCACCGACCTCAAGCTCGACGACGCCACCATCGTCGCGGCCCTCCTGCACGACACCATCGAAGACACCGAGGCCACCCGCGCCGAGATCGACCACGTATTCGGTCACGAAATCGGTGCGCTGGTCGAGGGTCTGACCAAGCTCAAGCGGCTGGAGCTGGTGTCGCGCGAGGCCAAGCAGGCTGAAAACCTGCGCAAGCTGCTGCTGGCGATCGCCGACGACGTCCGGGTGCTGCTGATCAAGCTCGCCGACCGTCTGCACAATATGCGCACGCTCGAATTCGTGCCGCCGGCGTCGCGGCGCCGCATCGCCGAGGAGACCCTGGATATCTATGCGCCGCTGGCCGGCCGCATGGGCATGCAGGAGATGCGGGAAGAACTCGAGGACCTGTCGTTCCGGAGCCTCGATCCGGAAGCCTATGAAGTCGTGATGCAGCGCCTCGATGCGCTGGCGGACCGCAACCGCAATTTGATCGGCGAGATCGAAAGCCAGTTGTCCGCCAATCTGGCAAAGAACGGCATCCCGGCGCGGGTCTCCGGCCGGCGCAAGCGGCCGTTTTCGATCTGGACCAAGATGGAGCGCAAGTCGATCGGCTTTGAGCAATTGTCGGATATTTTCGGGTTTCGCGTCGTCATGAAGGACGTCGAGGCCTGCTACCGCGCGCTCGGCGTCGTTCACACCACCTGGCCGGTGGTGCCCGGCCGGTTCAAGGATTACATCTCGACCCCGAAGCAGAACGACTATCGCTCGATCCACACCACCGTGATCGGTCCCGGCAAGCAGCGGGTCGAACTGCAGATCCGCACCGAGGAGATGGACCAGATCGCCGAGATCGGCATCGCGGCGCATGCGTTCTACAAGGACGGCGTCGGTTCGCCGACCGAGCTCCTGAAGCGCGAATCCAACGCCTTTGCTTGGCTTCGCCATACCATCGAGGTGCTGTCGGAGAGCGCCAATCCGGAGGAATTCCTCGAACATACCAAGCTCGAGCTGTTTCACGATCAGGTGTTCTGCTTCACCCCGAAGGGAAAGCTGATCGCGCTGCCGCGCCAGGCCAATGTGATCGATTTCGCCTATGCCGTGCATACCGACGTCGGCAACAGCGCGGTAGGCTGCAAGATCAACGGCAAATTCGCGCCGCTGTCGTCCGAATTGCAAAACGGCGACGAGGTCGAGGTCATGACCTCGCGGGCGCAGTCGGCGCCGCCGTCGGCGTGGGAATCCCTGGCCGTGACCGGCAAGGCGCGGGCGGCGATCCGGCGCGCCACCCGCACCGCGGTGCGCGATCAATATGCCGGCCTCGGCCGGCGGATTGTCGAGCGGTTGTTCGCCCGCGCCAAGATCGAATATGCCGACGACAAGCTCAAGGGCGCGCTGCCGCGGCTGGCCCGCGCGTCGATCGACGACGTGATGGCGTCGGTCGGACGCGGCGAGATGCGGGCCTCCGACGTCGCGCGCGCAATGTACCCGGACTACAAGGAAGAACGGGTCGGGCGGGTCGGCGGCAACAAAAAGAGCTTGGCCGTCAAGCTCAAACTGAAATCGCCGGATGAGGCCGGCCGCAGTCCGGCGATCCCGATCCGCGGCATCAATTCGGATCTGCCGGTCAAGTTCGCGCCGAACGGCGGCGCGGTGCCGGGCGACCGCATCGTCGGCATCGTTTCGCCGGGCGAGGGCATCACCATCTATCCGATCCAGTCGCCGGCGCTGAAGGATTTCGAGGAGATGCCGGAGCGCTGGCTCGATGTCCGCTGGGACGTCGACGATTCCAATCCGCAGCGTTTTCCGGCCCGGCTCCTGGTCCAGAACGTCAACGAGCCCGGCAGCCTGGCCCAGGTCGCCACCGTGATCGCCGAGCATGACGGCAATATCGACAATATCAGCATGTCCCGGCGCTCGCCGGACTTTACCGAACTCACCATCGACCTCGAGGTCTATGACCTCAAGCATCTCAGCGCTATCATCGCCCAGCTGCGCGCCAAGGCCGTGGTCGCCACGGTCGAGCGCGTCAATGGATAGCCTGTCCTCTTAATCTTCCTGCGAGTTTGTGATGCCCAAAGCTTCTCCGTTGCGCCTCGGAGTCAATGTCGACCATGTCGCTACCCTGCGGAACGCGCGGGGAGGCCGTCATCCCGATCCGGTGCGTGCCGCGCTGGCCGCGATCGAAGCCGGCGCCGACGGCATCACCGCGCATCTGCGCGAGGATCGCCGCCATATCCGCGACGACGACATGGCGCGGCTGAAGGCCGAGATTTCCAAACCGCTGAATTTCGAGATGGCGGCGACCGACGAGATGCTGCGGATCTCGCTGGCCACCGGGCCCCATGCCGTCTGCCTGGTGCCCGAGCGCCGCACCGAGCTCACCACCGAGGGCGGTCTCGACGTGGTCGGGCAGCACAATGTGCTGGCGCCGTTCATCGCCAGGCTGAACGATGCCGGAATCCGGGTGTCGCTGTTCATTGCCGCCGACCCGGCCCAGATCGAGATGGCGGCAAAACTGCGTGCGCCGGTGATCGAGATCCATACCGGTGCCTGGTGCGATGCCGTCGAGGGCGAGGCGCCGGTCAAAGCCGAAGCCGAATGGCAGCGGATCGTGGCCGGTGCCAGGCTGGCGCAATCGGCCGGGCTCGAGGTCCATGCCGGCCACGGGCTCGATTACGCGACCGCGGAGCAAATCGCGGTGCTGCCGCAAATCGTCGAGCTGAACATCGGCTATTACATGATGGGTGAGGCGCTGTTCGTCGGGCTGCCGGAAACGGTGCGGGCCATGCGCTCCGCGATGGACCGGGGGCGCCAAAACCTCGAGAGCCGGCCATGATCATCGGCATCGGCTCCGACCTGATCGATATCCGCCGTGTCGACAAAGTTATCGAGCGGCACGGTGAGCGGTTTATCGACCGCATTTTCACCGACGTCGAGCGCGCCAAGGCCGAGCGCCGCGCCTTGAACCACAAGATGGTGGTGGCGACCTATGCCAAGCGGTTTGCCGCCAAGGAGGCCTGTTCCAAGGCGCTGGGCACCGGCATCCGGCAGGGTGTCTGGTGGCGCGACATGGGAGTGGTGAACCTGCCGGGCGGGCGGCCGACCATGAAGCTGACCGGAGGGGCGCTGGACCGGCTCAACGCCCTGACACCGCCGGGCTATGAGGCGCGGATCGATCTTTCGATCACCGACGACTGGCCGCTGGCGCAGGCCTTTGTCATAATTTCGGCCGTCCTCGCAGGCAAACACTGAGGCCTGCGTCCCGGCTTGTTCCAGGATCCGCCGAAAACTAAAAATCACTGATTTGTCATAGGATTAGCAAGTTTCACCGACGCCGTTGATTGCGCGCCTGCGAACAACGGTCTAAAACGCCGCGGGATGCTCCAACGGGGGAGAATTCGGGTTTGTGCCGGAATTGGCCCCAAATATCAGAATCAAGACCGTTTTCCTGACGCGAGACCACGATGTTCGCGGGAAGAAAATGCTCTGCCACACCGCGTGAAATCGCGAGGGGAATCGGGAAGCGATGAGCGTGACATCCGGAACAAAAACTGAAAGCGGCGTCGGTGAAACGATCCGCGTCATCATCCACGCGCTGATCATTGCGCTCGTGATCCGGACCTTCCTGTTTCAGCCGTTCAATATCCCGTCGGGATCGATGAAGGCGACGCTGCTGGTCGGCGACTATCTGTTCGTCTCGAAATATTCCTACGGTTATAGCCACTACTCGATTCCAATGTCGCCGCGGCTGTTTTCCGGGCGCATCTTCGGTTCCGAGCCGGCGCGCGGCGACGTCGTGGTGTTCCGTCTGCCGAAGGACGATTCAACCGACTACATCAAGCGCGTGATCGGTCTGCCCGGTGACCGTATCCAGATGAAGGAAGGCCTGCTCTACATCAACGACAAACCGGTGGTGCGCGAACGGCTCGCGGATTTCGTCGGCGAGGATCCCTGCGGATCGGACGCGACGGCGCGGGTCAAACGCTGGAAGGAGACGCTGCCGAACGGCGTGACCTATGAGTCGCTCGATTGCGTCGACAACGGCTTCTACGACAACACCAACGTCTACAATGTGCCGCCCGGCGAGTTCTTCATGATGGGCGACAACCGGGACAATTCCACCGACAGCCGGGTGCAATCCGCGGTCGGCTACGTGCCGTTCGAGAATATCGTCGGCCGGGCGCAGATGATCTTCTTCTCGATCGCCGAGGGCGAACACGCCTGGCAGATCTGGCGCTGGCCCACCGCGGTGCGCTGGAATCGCATATTCTCCATTGTGCGATGAACGACGAATCAACGAACATAGAGAAACCTGCAAAAACCGACGATTCGAGCCCGCAGCCCGACGCCGGTCGGGAAACTGCGGCGGCCAAGAAGAAGCGCACCCGGACCAGCGCCAAGACCGCGGCGGCCGAGATCGAGGCGCGCATCGGTCATAAGTTCGCCGATCCGTCGCTGCTCGCGACCGCCTTCACCCATGTCTCGGCGCTGAAATCGGCGCGCAGCCGCGGCGACAGCTACCAGCGCCTCGAATTTCTCGGCGATCACGTGCTCGGCCTGGTGGTTTCCGACATGCTCTATCGTGCCTTTCCCAAGGCCGACGAAGGCGAGCTGTCGAAGCGGCTGGCCGATCTGGTGCGCCGCGAGAGCTGCATCGACGTCGCCAAGACGCTCGGGCTGCTCGAGGGCATCAAGCTCGGCACCGTCGGGGCCGGCGCCGGCGCGCGCCTGCGCAAATCCGTGCTCGGCGACATCTGCGAAGCGGTGATCGGCGCTGTCTATCTCGACGGTGGCTATGCCGCCGCGGCCGAATTCGTCGAGCGCAACTGGACCGAGCGGATGCGCAAACCGATGCGCCCGCTGCGCGACGCCAAGACCGTGCTGCAGGAATGGGCGCAGGGCAAGGGACTGCCGACGCCGGTCTACCGCGAGGTCGAGCGCACCGGGCCGCATCACGATCCGCAATTCCGCGTCGCCGTCGATTTGCCCGGCCTGACGCCGGCCGAAGGCGTCGGCGGCAGCAAGCGCGCCGCCGAGAAGGTCGCAGCCTCGGTGATGCTCGCGCGCGAAGGGGTTAGCAGTGGCGGCAATGACGGATGACGTGACAACCAGGGCCGAGCCTGCGGATACGCGCTGCGGCTTCGTGGCGCTGATCGGCGCGCCCAATGTCGGCAAGTCGACGCTGGTCAATGCGCTGGTCGGCTCCAAGGTCACTATCGTGTCGCGCAAGGTGCAGACCACGCGGGCGCTGATCCGCGGCATCGTGATCGAGAACCACGCCCAGATCATTCTGGTCGATACGCCCGGGATCTTCCTGCCGAAGCGGCGGCTCGATCGCGCCATGGTCAAGACCGCCTGGAGCGGCGCCCATGACGCCGATCTCGTCTGCGTTCTGCTCGACGCCCGCGAAGGCATCGACGAGGAAGCCAATGCGATCTTCGAGAAGCTCGCCCAGGTCGATCATCCGAAAATCCTGGTGATCAACAAGATCGACATCGTCGCGCGTGAGAAATTGCTCAAGCTCGCGCAAACCGCCAATGAGCGGCTGAAGTTCGCCGAAACTTTCATGGTGTCGGCGATGACCGGCGACGGCGTCGACGATCTGCGCCGCAAGCTGGCGGCGATGGTGCCGGAAGGTCCGTATCACTACCCCGAGGACCAGATGTCGGACGCGCCGATGCGGCATCTGGCGGCGGAAATCACCCGCGAAAAGATCTTCCGTCAGCTGCATCAGGAACTGCCGTATCAATCCACCGTCGAGACCGATAGCTGGACCGAGCGCTACGACAAATCGATCCGGATCGAGCAGACGATTTTCGTGGAGCGGGAAAGCCAGCGCAAGATC
>JAQGJF010000845.1 GCA_028290765.1 Tardiphaga sp. | reverse complement strand
GCCCGATCGGCACCTCGACGCTGTTCGCGGCATGGAACGCCGCCATCTACGTCGCCCAGATCGAGGACCAGCGGCTGTCGGAAGCGGTCCGCGACGGCCGTTACCTCGAGGCCACCGACCGCGTGCTCAAGAAGCATGGCGGGCTGTGGTTCAACGATGAAACCTACGTCATCTCGCGCCGTCGCGCGTGAGCAGATCCGCTTTAGAGGAGGTCGGTGTGAACTTTATCGACACTTCGCCCCGCGATCTCCTGGCGCTGCTGCCGCCGGCATCCGTGGAGATTTCGTCGCGCGGTCACCAGCTCGACGAGTTGCGCAACAATTTTCCACCCGGCACCGACGTCACCATCACCTTCCTGCCCGGCGACAATACCCGCCACACCATCGAGACCGCGGTCGCGCTGCGCCGCGCCGGCTTCAACCCGGTGCCGCACATCGCGGCGCGCGAGATGGCGTCGCGCGAGGCACTCGACGATTTTCTGGCCCGCGCGCGAGGGGAAGCCGGCGTGGCCCGCATTCTGGTCATTGCCGGCGACGTCGCCCGCATCAAAGGTCCGTTCAAATCGAGTTTCGACGTCTGCGCCGGCGGCGTGATCGAGGCGCGCGGCATTGAATCGGTGAGTATCGCCGGCCATCCCGAAGGCCATCCTTTTCTGGACCCCGCGCAGGCCCGCGCCATGCTCGGACGCTGGCGCGACTGGGGCCGGGGCACCGGCATCGACATCAGCATCGTCTCGCAATTCTGCTTCGAAAGCGCGCCTATCCTCGAATGGATGAAAGAGCTCGAAGCGGACGGCCTCGACCTGCCGGTCATCATCGGCCTCGCCGGTCCGGCGACCCCGGCAACCCTGATGAAATTCGCGCTTCGCTGCGGCGTCGGCAATTCGATGCGCGCGGTGCGCAACCAGATCGGCCGCTTCGGCCGGCTGCTGACCGATACCGGCCCCGATGACGTGGTGCGCGGCCTCGCGCGCGCGCCCGCGGCCGCGACGGCGCGGGTGGCCGGTTTCCATTTGTTTCCGTTCGGGGGATTGCGGAAAACGGCGAACTGGCTGCGCGAAGTTCGGCAGCCATCGAATGCCCCGTCGTCCCGGCCTTGAGTCGGGACGACCCATGGAGAGGCGAGAGCGTCCCGTTCATTTGCCGTTCAGTCGCTTGCCTCCTCAATGACATCCGCGAATGTTGGGATGGCGGTTGGCGGATCGGGTCGGGCGATGACGAAACACCATGTATTGATCGCGGCGTGGCTGATGTGCGGCCTGATGATGGCAACGGCGCCGCGGGCCGATGCCATGCCCTCTCCGCTCGACCTTGAGCGTTCCGACGTGATCACCGCCGCGAATGCCGGTCTGACGAGATTCGCGCAGGCGGCGCCCGCGCCGCAACCCGCGTCGCCAACCCCGTCACCGGCCGCGCCCGCGCCTGCCGCCGCGCCGGCCGATCCAATCGGCAACGTCGCGACCCTGACCGGCAATGCCACCGTCACCCGCAACCGCGCCGCGACGCCGCTCAAGCTCAAGGACGATATTTTCAAGAACGATTTGTTGCAGACCTCGCCAAATTCCACCCTCGGCGTCACCTTCAACGACGAGACCACCTTCAATCTCACCGCCAATTCGCGCATCGCGGTCGACAATTACGTCTATGAGGAAGGCGGCGCCAAGAACGCCGCGCTGTTCAATGTCGCGCGGGGCACCGTCGCCTTCGTCGCCAGCCAGGTGGCCAAGACCGGCGACATGAAGATCGCGACGCCGACGGCGACGCTGGGCATTCGTGGCACCACCGGCCTCGTCGAGGTGCCGGAAGGCGCCTCCGCCGCCAGCCCGAACAATGTCGCGATCAAGCTCTATCCCGATGCCGACGGCAAGGTCGGCCGCATTGAGGTCAACGGCCGCGACGGCGCCCGGCTCGGGCTGTTGTCGCAGGGCTCGACCGGCTTCGCGATCCGGCCGGGCATGGGTGCCGGCGCGCGCTTCGCCGCGGTGCCGCTGGCGATCTCGCCACAGCAGGCGGCGCGCGACCAGGGCATCGTCCGGCAGGTTCATGCCGCGCAACGCGTCGGCCGGCAGGTCGTCACCCAGCGCCGCAACGAAATCCGCAATAACCCGGCGCTGCGCAACAATCCGGCCCGCCAGCCCGGCGCGCCGCGGCCAAATAATTTGCAGCGGCAGCCCGGCCAGCCCACGCAACCCGGCTCACCCGCGCAACCCGGCCAGCCACGGCCACCCGGGCTGCAACGGCAGGGCGCGCCGTCGCTGCAGCCGCCGGCCGGGCAGGTTCGCCCCGGATTGTTGCGGCGTCCGGTAGCCGCGCCGAAGCAGCGCGCACCAAGAGAGCGGCGCTAGCGACGCGCGCACCTCGCCCCGCAAGCGGGGCGAGGGTTGGTTGCGCTGCCGTCGCCGCGCGTCAATCGCCCCTTAACGGACCCCCTAAAATCATTGTCTTTTCCGCAATCCCTTCCTCAGCACTGCGTCATCGCGACACCGCGACGAAACAAAACTCCCGCCCGACGAAACCATTTTGAGCTTTTGACGCAAAAGTCCTGAAACCGCCTGCCGGTACCACTGACGCCAACGAAGCGCCGAACTGGCGCGCATATGGGCGCTCAAACAGCTAAACCAGACAGGGACAGACCATGTTCAACCTCATGCTCACCACCCGCCGCGCCGCCATTGCTCTGGGCGCACTCGCCGCCGGCACCCTCGCCTTTTCCGCTTCGGCCGGCGCCGCGCCGCTGCCGCTGTTTCCCTTCTTCATGACGCCGCCGGTGCAGAGCGCGCCGCCGCAGGCCACTGCCCCGCAGGATGACGAAGACCGCAATGTCACCGAGCTGCCGGCGCGCCTGAAGCGCCAGGTCGTCAGCTACGCCAGCCGCGAAGCCCCCGGCACCATCATCATCGACACCCCCAACACCTATCTCTATCTGGTGATGGGCAACGGCCAAGCGATGCGCTACGGCATCGGCGTCGGCCGCGACGGTTTCACCTGGTCCGGCGTGCAGT
>JAQGJF010000844.1 GCA_028290765.1 Tardiphaga sp. | reverse complement strand
GCCGAGGTTCCGGTTGCCCCAGAAGCTTGTCATCGGCGATTGGGTTGGTGTTCCCAAGCCACCAAAGAAGCCCTGCGGCGCGAGTTGCTGGCCTGCGAACATGCCGTTAGGCGGATAGTTCTGCAGTCCTCCGTTCAACGACTGATCCATGTATCTTCCTCCTTGGTCGCGGTGAAACACGTTCAACTTGCGAACCTCCGGGCGACGAACGGAGCGGATCGCAGAGCGTGCGGACCATAGGAGCGGTAACGCGGAGCCGGGAATGGACCATACGATATAGTCGAAGGCACATGCGCGAACGCGATCGCTTTGCCGGCGTGTGCGCGGCAATCAACGTTGCGTTTTTTGACGCGTCTCTGTGAAGGAGTTCATACGCGCCCGCGCCACGGTCATGGGCCGGCATATGAAGGATTTATTTCAATTCGAAACTTCGATGGTGGTGTCGACCGGCAACGTTCCGCCGCGAACGCGGATTTCGCGCACCGGATAGGGCACGCGGATGCCTTCGTGCTTGAAAGCCTCCCACAGCGACAGCATCACGTCGCTGCGCACATTGTCCATTCCGGCATCGGGATCGGAGATCCAGAAGGTCAGGGCGAACTTCATGCCGGCCTCGGCGAATTCGGTGAGCAGGCAGGTCGGCGGCTTGAGCGCGATGACGCGTGGCGTCGCCGCCGCGATGTCGACCGCCAGCTTGCAGACCAGCCGCGGGTCGGCATCGTAATTGGTGCCGAACACCACTTTCACCAGCGTGTTCTTGTCGGTGTAGGTCCAGTTGACGACTTTCTGGGTGATCAAATCCTCGTTCGGAATCAGAAACTCGCGGCCGTCGCCGGCGGCAACCGAAATGTAGCGGGTGTTCATCGCGCTGATGCGGCCAAAGCTGTCGCCGATGGTGACGAGATCGCCGGGCTTCACCGATTTGTCCGCGAGCAGGATCACCCCGCTGATGAAATTGGAGACGATCTTCTGCAGGCCGAAACCGATGCCGACGCCGATCGCTCCCGAGAACAGCGCCAGCGCCGAGAGATTGATGCCGACCGCGCTCATGACGATGGCGATCGCCAGAACCATCAAGGTCAGCCGGACCATCTTGACCAGCAGCACCTGGATCGAGGGCGTCAGGTCGCGGGACTGGGTGATCCGGCCTTCCAGGAAATTGCTGGCGATGTTCGACAGCCACAGCGCCACCGCCAGCAACACCGCGAGCTTGATCAAGAGCAGCGGCGTCAGGCGCAACCCGCCAAGATCGATCGCCACCGAATCCAGCATGTCGAGCACCGGGCCGAGTTGGCCCAGAATGCTCAGCGCCGCCACGCACCACGCCGATATCGACACCAGCCGCACGAAGAACGGATTGCGGATCACGCTGGTCACGAGCCGGATGACGAGCCACGCCAGAGCGAGGTTGGCGGATACCGACAGCAAATAGCTGCGGCTCGGCCAGGTCGACATCAGCATCACGATGCGGGCGACGATCATCAGCACCGCGAAGGCAGCCGTGGACGCACTGTCGACCAGCACGCGCATGAACAGCCGCAGCGGCGCCGGCCAGCCCATCGCCAGCGAGGTCAGGTCTATTCTGGATCGGATTGCGGTTCCGACGGCGAAAGCGATCCCGGTGGCGGCCATGATCAGCCCGAGCTGCAGATAGAACCATGGCGAGGTGACCTCCGCCCCCACCGAGCGGGCGGCGGCGATCAGCCAGGTGTGGAGCTCGTTCACGTCCATCATCGCCTAAATCTCATCTGACAAGTCTCATATGACGTGTCTCATCCGACATGTCTCATCTCGAACCTCTCGTCCCGCATCGGATCGGTGTGAATTTGATTCGAATCTCGCGCAGGTTCCCATAGACGCGGCGCCGGCGCCATTGGCAGACGCATGCATGCGAGCTGGAACGCCTGCAAACAGGCCACATTGTCGCTGCCTGCAGAAAGTGATTGGCGTCCACCGATGGCGACGATAAGGATGCAATTGCAAGTATTTAAGCAAACGGACGCGCACAAAACGGAGGCCTATGGCTTCGCTCGATTCGGTCAGTATCGCCATTCTGCTGGGGGCCATTCTGGTGATGGCCGGCATCCTGTCGAGCCTGCTGGCACTGCGCTTCGGCGCGCCGCTGCTGTTGATCTTCCTGTTCATCGGCATGCTGGCCGGCGATTCCGGCCCGGGCGGGCTGAAATTCGACGATGTGCGGACCACCTATCTGGTCGGCTCGGTTGCGCTGGCGCTGATCCTGTTCGACGGCGGCTTGAAAACACGGTTTCAAAGCATCCGCGCTGTCCTTGCGCCATCGATGGCGCTGGCCACCGTCGGCGTGCTGCTGACGGCGCTGATCACCGCGCCGGTCGCCAAATACGCCCTCGACCTGAACTGGACCGAAGCGCTGCTGGTAGGCGCCGTGGTGGCGTCGACCGACGCGGCCGCGGTGTTCCTGCTGGTCCATGCCCAGGGGCTGCGGCTGCGTCCCCGCGTCGGCGCCACGCTGGAAGTCGAATCCGGCACCAACGATCCCTTCGCGGTGTTTCTCACCTTGATGCTGGTGGAACTGATCTCGGTCGGCGACAGCTCGCTTTGGCACGTGGCGTTGGAATTTGCCCGGGAAGCCGTTCTCGGCGCCATCATCGGCGTGGTCGGCGGCCGGCTCGTGGTGCTGGCGCTGAACAAGGTCGCGCTGCCGCAAGGATTGCATGCGCCGTTCGTCTGCACCGCGGCGCTGGTGATTTTCGGAACGGCGCAGCTTGGCCACGCCTCGGGCTTTCTCGCGGTCTATCTCGCCGGTATCATCATCGGCAACCGGCCGAACCGGGCGCATAATTCAGTGGTGACGTTTCTCGACGCCGCGACCTGGCTGGCGCAGATCGTGATGTTCGTGCTGCTGGGACTATTGGTCTCGCCGCAGCGGTTGCCGGGCAGCGTGGTTCCGGCGGTTGCAGTTGCCATGGTGCTGATGCTGGTGGCGCGGCCGATCGCGGTGTTCATTTGTCTGGCGCCGTTTCGCTTCAACTGGCGGGAAAAGCTGTTCGTCGCCTGGGTCGGCCTGCGCGGCGCGGTCGCGATCTTCCTGGCGTCGATCCCGCTTTTGGTTGGTCTGTCGAAAGCCTATCTCTATTTCGACGTCGCCTTCGTCGTCGTCATCATCTCGCTGTTGCTGCAGGGCTGGACGCTGGCCGCGGCGGCACGGCGGCTTCATGTGGCGCTGCCGCGCTCGGATCGCGGGCCTCGGCGCATCGAACTCGATCTACCGGGGCAGCTCGAGCAGCAGTTGGTCGGTTATTCAGTTCGGCCCAAAAGCCTGTATTTGCGCCGTGGCCTCATTCCATCCTGGTCGAAGCCCACTTTGGTGATCCGCGACGAGAAAATCCTCTCGCCCGCAGAGGCCGAGCCGGTCGAGGCCGGCGACTATGTCTACCTGCTGGCGCCGCCGGAGAAAGCCGAAGCGCTTGACCGTTTCTTCGTCGACATGCTGCCGAGCACGGCCCCCGATCCGCATCTGCTCGGCGACTTCATGATGTCGGGCGAGATCCATCTCGGCGAAATTGCCGGGATCTACGGCGTCACCATCGATCCGGACCAGGCGAACCTCACGCTCGCCGACTTTTTCGACATTCATCTCGATCATGCGCCGAAAGAAGGCGCGACCCTGCCGCTCGATTCCATCGTGCTGGTCGCGCGCAGCATCGGCGGCGGCCGGGTCAATGTCGTCGGCCTCCGCCTGCCCGAAGACGAAGAGCCCGCGCCGCCATCGACCCGCGCCTCGCGGCTGAAGCGCAAACTGGCGCGGACATGGTCGTCGGTCGCCGGGATTTGAGTGGTTGAGGGTAGGGCGGGCTCCGCGCTCCCCCTCGCAAGGGGGAGGGGAGCGCGTTTCCGTCACCGCAGCGACGGTTTGAGCCGATCGGCCGTGAACCAAAATCCGATTTAGGAGTAGACGGCTGGAAACAAATGGCGATCAATATGGCCTTGTAAAAGGATCGACCCGGAAACTTGATATCCGGGCAGCCTGGGAGGATATCATGCGAGTCGATGGACACGAGCCGCTCGCGCGTCACGCTCTTGCCTTCGTGCTGGCCGGTGGCCGCGGCAGTCGGCTGATGGAACTGACCGATCGGCGCGCCAAGCCGGCGGTCTATTTTGGCGGCAAGTCGCGCATCATCGATTTCGCGCTGTCAAATGCCATGAACTCCGGCATCCGCCGCATCGCCGTCGCGACCCAATACAAGGCACACAGCCTGATCCGCCATCTGCAGATGGGCTGGAACTTCTTTCGTCCGGAACGCAACGAGAGCTTCGACATTCTGCCGGCCAGCCAGCGTGTCTCCGAGACCAACTGGTATCTCGGGACGGCGGACGCGGTTTATCAGAACATCGATATCATCGAACCTCATCGCGTGCGCTTCATCGTGCTTCTCGCCGGAGACCATATCTACAAGATGGATTACGAACTTATGCTGCAACAGCATGTCGAACAAGGCGCGGACGTCACCGTGGGCTGCCTCGAAATGCCGAGATCCGAGTCGAGCGGTTTTGGCATCATGGACGTCGATGACAACAATATCATCCGCTCCTTCCTCGAAAAGCCCGCCGATCCGCCCGCCATGCCGGGTAAGCCGGACAAGTCGCTCGCCAGCATGGGAATCTATGTGTTCGATTCGAAATTCCTGTTCGACGAACTGCGACGTGACGCCAACGATCCGAATTCAAGCCATGATTTCGGCAAGGACATCATCCCCTACATCGTGAAACATGGCCGGGCGGTGGCGCATCAATTCAGCCGGTCCTGCGTCCGGTCCGGTGACGATCCGCGCAGCTACTGGCGGGACGTCGGAACGGTGGACGCCTATTGGGCTTCCAATATCGATCTCACCGATATTTTGCCCGAGCTCGATCTATACGACAACTCATGGCCGATCTGGACCCATGCCGAAATCACGCCGCCCGCCAAGTTCGTTCATGACGCGGACGGCCGCCGCGGTGAGGCGGTGACCTCGCTCGTTTCCGGGGGATGCATCATTTCGGGTGCCGCGATCAGGCGTTCGCTGCTGTTCACCGGCGTGCAACTGCACTCCTACGCCAAGGTCGAAAATGCGGTGGTGCTGCCCTATGTCAACGTCGGTCGCGGCGCGCGCTTGAAGAATGTCGTCATCGACCGTGGCGTGCGGATCCCGGAGGGACTTGTCGTGGGGGAGGACCCCGAACTCGACGCCACTAAATTCAGAACGACGCAGCAAGGCATCTCCCTGATCACCCAATCGATGATCGACAGGCTGACGGCATGATGCCGTTGAAGGTGCTTTCGGTCGCTTCGGAGATCTACCCCATCATCAAGACCGGCGGCCTCGCCGACGTCGTCGGCGCCTTGCCGGCGGCGTTGAAGGCGGAAGGGATCGAAACCCGGGCTCTGGTGCCCGGATATCCCGACGTCCTCAAGGTGCTGGCGACGGCTGAAGAAATTATGCGCCTGCCG
>JAQGJF010000829.1 GCA_028290765.1 Tardiphaga sp. | reverse complement strand
GGCCGAGCTCGGCTGGGGCACCCATGAGAAGTGGATGCCGGACAACGGCCGCACCCACAGCCACGGCTGCGGCGCGGCGATCTATCTGCTGCAGCCCGGCGCCAATACAAGGGTGCGCTCCTGGTGCCCGACCCCGGGCGCGCAATACGGCTTCCTCGTCACCCATAACGAGTCGATCTCGATCGCCGATTATTTCACCGTCCGCGACGGTCAGAAGGTGATCTACCGCCCGACCTGCCACTACGCTTATCACCCGGCCAACGACGCGGTGCTGTCGCTGCACGAGATGTTCGGCGCTACCGGCAAGATGCAGCCGAAATGGCACATCCTGGATGAAAACGAGATCGAGGATGGCATCGACGAGCTCGGCGTGCTGGTCTACGGCCACAGCAAGAATGCCTACTGGTACGGCTCGCAGCTGTCGATCGAGGAAACCCGCCAGATCGCGCCCTACCAGAACGCCACCGGCATGCAGGTGTCGTCCGCGGTGCTGGCCGGCATGGTCTGGGCGCTGGAAAATCCGACCGCCGGCATCGTCGAAGCCGACGAGCTGGATTTCCGCCGCTGCCTCGAAATCCAGATGCCGTATCTCGGCCCGGTGAAGGGCTTCTATACCGACTGGACCCCGCTCACCGATCGCCCCGGGTTGTTTGCCGAGGACATCGACACCAGCGATCCGTGGCAGTTCCGGAACGTCTTGGTGCGGTAAGATAGGGCACTGTCTCTCAACGCGTCATGGCCGGGCTTGTCCCGGCCATCCACGTCTTGGCCGCAGTAAAGACGTAGATGCCCGGGACAAGCCCGGGCATGACGAAATTAAATGCGGAGCTTGCTGCTACTTGATCGGCGGCGCGGTCTTTTCCGCCGGTGCCTGCGGCAGCACCGGCTTGGCGCCGGCCTTTTGCGCCTCGGCGTCGGGCTGCGCCGGTTGCGGCTTCACCTCGGCTGGCCGCGTACCCGTTGTCGTGGGTTCTGCGGGCGCGGAAGGTTTGCTCTCGGCGCCCGGCGTGGACTGCAACGGCGGTGTCGCCTGCGCCATCTGCACATCGGGCTTGGCAAGCCGGACAAGCGAAAGCCCGGAGACGGTCAATCCCGCCGCCACCATGACGCCAGCCAACAACAGGTCGATTCGATAGGCGCGCTTCTGGTTCGGGGTCATTGGGTTCACCGCTGATCGTTCACCGAGGCAACGGAAGCGGGACGGCATTGTTCCGCCGCAACGCCTTCCAGCCAGCGCTCCGACCAACGCTGTGTGAGCACTAAAAATGGAACCCGCTAAAGTTCCAGCAGCCCCGCATCGCCATCGGCCGCGGCAAACGCCAGCAGCGTGCCCTTGGCGTTCCAGCCCAGCGCCGACACCGGCTCAAGGCCGTTCTTGCGCACCAGGATCTCGGCGCCGTCGGTCAATCGCACCATCAGGATGGTGCCGTCGCTGTAACCGGCGGCGAGGATGTCCTGCTTCGGATGGCAGGCGACCATGGTGACGCGGGCCTTGAGCGGCGCCAGCATCGCCGGCTCCTTGCCCATCGGGCCGTCCTTGCTGCCGAACGGCCACACGATCACCGTGTCCGCGCCCGAGGTGGCGAGACCCTTGCCGCCCGCGGTCCAGGCCATCGACCGGACCCGGCCGGGATAGCCGGTCATCCGCATGTGGCGCGAATCCGCCAGCCGCCAGCCGTGCAGCGCCGGTTCATGCATCGTGGTGACCAGGAACTTGTTGTCCGGGCTGAAAGTGACGCCGAGATGCGAGCCCGCCCACTCCAGCACTTCGGCGTTGGCGGCCATGTTGGGAAACCACAGCGTCACGCCGTTGTAATGCGCGATCGCCAGCCGCATGCCTTTCGGCGCGAACGCCAGGCCGCCGACGGTCGACGGCACCTCGAACGACTTGTCCTCGCTTTTGCCGCTTCGCACGTAGGCGGTCTTGCCGACCGACCAGGCAATGGCCCCGTCGGGATGCAGCGCGACGGTGTCGATCCAGCGGCGCTTGGGATCCGTCGCCAGCAGCGCGATCTCGCCCTTGCCGTCGAGCGTGACCAGCTTGCCGTCATCGCCGCCCATCAGGATACGCTTGCCGTCCGACGCCACCGACAGAATGGCGCCCGAGTGAACGGCAACGCGCGACAACGCGCCTTCGCCATCGACCAGCGCGACATTCTCCTCGGCTTCGACAAAGGCGGCCTTGTCGCCGAGAAAATGCACAGCGGTGACCGGCGCGCCGATCGTGATGGGACGGACGCGATCGGTGACCGAGACGATGGACGCCTGGTCCTGCGAAGGATCGAAGTTTGTCATCACGCGGCGATGCAGCGCTCGAACCCGTCGCGGATCGCCTGTTCGGGCAATTCGCGGCCGATGAACACCAGGCGGCTTTCGCGCTTCTCGCCATCCTTCCAGGCGCGCTGATGATCGCCTTCGAGCATCATATGCACGCCCTGAAACACGTAGCGGTCGTCGTCGCCCCGGAACGACAAAATACCCTTCGAGCGCAGGATCTTCTGGCCCTCGGCGGCGACCAGAGCCTGCAGCCACGGCATGAAGGTGTCGGCGTCGAGCGGCTTGTCGGAGCGCAGCGACAGCGATTGCATGTCCTCGTCGTGGTAATGCTTCAAGCCGCCATGGCTGTGACCATGATCGTGGTGGTGGTCATGATCATGGTGATGATGGTCGTGGTCGTGCCCGTCGCCGGCATCGAGAAACTCCGGTTCGATCTCCAGGATCCGGTCAAGATCGAAGGCGCCGCGCTCCAGCACATCCGAAAGTTTCACCTGGCAGCGCTCGGTGCGGTGCAGCGTGGCATAGGGATTGATGCCGCGGATCCGGGCCTCGACTTCCGCGAGCTCGGGTTTCGAAACCAGATCGGTCTTGTTGAGCACGATGACGTCGGCGAAGGCGATCTGGTTCTTGGCTTCCGGCGC
>JAQGJF010000818.1 GCA_028290765.1 Tardiphaga sp. | reverse complement strand
CGCGTAGTTGCGCAGGTACGTCATGTCGTAGCGGCCGTTGGGCGAATTCAGATGCACCACCATGGTGAGATCGGGTGCGCGCTTGATGGTCGTGATGCCCAGCGTGCGAACTTCCTGCGGCAGCCGCGGCTCGGCCTGCGCCACGCGATTTTGCACCAGCTGCTGGGCCTTGTCGGGATCGGTCCCGAGACGGAAGGTGACGTTCAGCGTCATCAATCCATCGGTGGTGGCCTGGCTGCTCATTTAGAGCTTGCCTTCGACGCCGTTGATCTGTTCCTCGATCGGCGTCGCGACGGTCTCGGCGATGACTTTCGGATTGGCGCCGGGATATTGCGCTCGCACCACCACCGTCGGCGGCGCCACTTCCGGATATTCGGAAATCGGCAACGCCGGGATCGACAGCAATCCGCCGAGAAAGATCAGCATCGACAAGACGCCCGCGAAAATCGGTCGATCGATAAAGAATTTGGAGAAACTCATGGCATTATCTCGTCGATGTTGATTGGGGGCCGTAGGATGGGTTGAGCCCTTGCGAAACCCATCGATGGGTTTCACTGCGAGATCGGACAGGAGTCCGATCTCTCCGCTCTACCCATCCTACGGATAGGCGCGTTAGCGCTGCGCCACGTCGGTTGGGGTTTGCACCGCCGCGATCGTACCCATCGCCACCACTTCGGGCGCGACCACCGCGCCGGGCCGGACGCGCTGCAAGCCCTTGACGACGATGCGCTCGCCGGCATGAAGTCCGCCGGTCACCATGCGCATGCCGTCGACCGAGACGCCGAGTGCGACCTCGCGGTATTCCGCCTTGTTGTCGGGGCTGACGACCATGACGAATTTCTTGTTCTGGTCGGTGCCGACGGCGCGTTCGCTGATCAACAGCGCCGGCTCGGCTTTCGGCTGGCCCATCAACAGACGCGCGAACTGACCGGGGATCAGGCGGCCATCGGCATTGTCGAACACCGCCCGCACCCGCACGGTGCCGCTCTTGGTATCGACCTGGTTGTCGATCAGCTGCATCCGGCCCTTGTAGGGCGTGCCGTCGCTGGCGCCGGTGCCCATCTGTACCGGGATACGACCGATGTCCGACGGCGCGCCCTCTTCGGCCAGCGTCCGCAACGCCCGCGTCACCACCTGTTCGTCGGCGTTGAAGCTGGCGTAGATCGGATTCACCGAGACCAGCGTGGTCAGCACCGGCGCCCCCGGTCCCGCAGTGATGAGATTGCCGGCGGTGATCTCGATCTTGCCGACCCGGCCGGCGACCGGCGCGCGCACTTCCGTGTAGCTCAGATTGAGCTGCGCGGTCTTCAGCGCGGCCTCGGCGGCCTTCAGATTGGCTTCCGCCTCGCGATAGGCGTTGACGCGGCCATCGACATCGCGTTGTGAAATCGTGTTCGAGCCGGACAGTTGCTGGCCGCGTTCGAAATCGCTTTTGGTCAGAACCACACGTGCCTTGGTGGCGGCCACCTGTCCCTCGGCGCGGGCGACGTCCGCCGCGTAAAGCGCCGGATCGATCAGGACCAACAGATCGCCCTGATTGACCAGCGCGCCCTCGCGAAAGTGAATTTCCTGGATGGCGCCGGCCACGCGGGAACGGATTTCGACCCGCTCCACCGCCTCGAGCCGGCCGGAAAATTCGTCCCAGGGCGCGGTTTCGCGCGGGGTCACCACCGCCACCGACACCGGAACCGCGGCCGGCTTGGCGGCGGTTTCCGCCCGTGCGCTGCCGTTCGGGCCATAGTGAAGCGCCCCGACAACAGTGGAAGCTACTGCAACAAAGGCCCCGGCTGCGAGCAAGCTATTGCGTTTAAACATATTTTCCATAACGAAGTCCCCACTTGGCTACCGCTACGCTGCATCGCACACATTCGTAACGTACGGTATAGATGGGCTATCGACAAGAGCTGTCAAGGGACTTATCTAACGAAAGGTAGGAAACTCAGGAGGACCCCGTCATGGCGATGGGACGTCCACGCGAATTCGATCCCGACAAGGCTCTGGACGTGGCGCTGCACGTATTCTGGAGTCGTGGCTACGAAGGCGCGTCCATGGCCGACCTGACCGAGGCGATGGGCATCACCAAGCCGAGCCTCTATGCGGCGTTCGGCAACAAGGAAGAATTGTTTCGCAAGGCGCTCGACCGCTATGTCGACGGCCCCGGCGGCTATGTGCAAGTCGCCCTGGCCAAGCCGACCGTGCGCGAAGTCGTCGAGCATCTGTTGTTTCAGGCCGCCGACGCCGTCACCGATCCGAACAATCCGCCCGGATGCCTTGCGGTCCAGGGCGCGCTCACCTGCGGCGAAGCCGCTGAGAGCATCAAGCAGGAATTGATGTCACGCCGCGCCAGCGGCGAGGAAGATCTTCGCCAGCGCTTCGAGCGCGCCGCCGCGGAAGGCGACCTGCCGGTGGGATCGGATGCTGCCGACCTCGCGCGTTACGTGTCGGCGATCCTGCAAGGCATGGCCGTGCAGGCCGCCGGCGGCTCCAGCCGGGCGCAATTGCGCAAGATCGCGGAGATCACGCTGCGGAGCTGGCCGCCGGTGTGAGGGTTTAGCTGGCGAGCAAAAACATCAGCCCCGTCATTGCGAGGAGCTCTTGCGACGAAGCAATCCAGTTCTTGCTTGTGCCCCCTGGATTGCCGCGTCGCTTCGCTCCTCGCAATGACGGGGAGAGTTTTGCGCCAATAGCCTACCTCGCCGCCCGGCTCGGCAATGCCACCGCCTGCCGAGGAACCGGCTTGCGCTCGATCGGGTGGATGTCGATGGCGCGCAACCGGCCCATGCGCAGCACTTCCATCTCGACGGTACGGTCGATGCGGTCGCGGTCGAGCGCGCGGATCAGGTCGTCGACGCCATTGACGGCGATGCCGTCGAGCCTGGTCACGACGTCGCCGGGCAGCAGGCCGGCTTTCGCCGCCGGCGTATCCGGCTCGATCTGCGCCAGCAGCGCGCCCATGGTGTTATCGATGCCGGCGACCACGGCGTGGCGGCGCGGGATCGGCGCGGTTTGCCCGGACACGCCGATATAGGCGCGCCGCACATAACCATGGCGGATGATTTCCGACAGCACGAACTGCGCGGTATTGCTGGCGACGGCAAAGCAGATGCCCTGCGCGCCGGCGATGATCGCGGTGTTGATGCCGATCACCTCGGCCGCCGACGACACCAGCGGGCCGCCGGAATTGCCCGGATTGAGCGCGGCATCGGTCTGGATCACGTCCTCGATGGTGCGGCCGGAGACCGAGCGGATCGACCGGCCGAGCGCCGACACCACGCCGGCGGTGACGGTGGATTCGAAGCCGAGCGGATTGCCGATCGCGACCACCAACTGGCCGCGGCGAAGGCTTTTTGAATTGCCGAGCGAGGCGTAATGCAGGTCGCGTGCGCCGTCGGCGCGCAGCAGCGCGAGATCGGTGTCGGCATCGACGCCGAGCACGCGGGCATCGGTGACCATGCCCTCGCTGTCGCGCAAGCGGATCTGCTTCGAGGCGCCGACGACGTGGCTGTTGGTCAGCACCAGGCCGTCCGGAGAAATGACGATGCCGGAGCCGAGCCCGCCGCGCTCGCGCGCATTCGGCGTGCCGGGGCCGGTTTCGACGCGAACCACCGCGGGGCCGACACGTTCGGTGACGCCGATCACCGCATTGGAATAGGCGTCGAGCAGCGCGGAATCGTCGGCGGCGGGCGGCATGGTTGGTGACGACGAAGACGAAGAAGTGTCGTCGAACTTCTCGTTTGTGAAATCCAACATGGCTAAATTCCTTTGTTCCATCACATGGTGGCGAGGTTTTGCTGCTGCAAGAGCATGGCGCCTGCGCGCCGATCGCGTGACTGGACCCCTTGCGGCACGGCTCACGGCCAAGTGACTTTCATGTGCGTAACGCAACCGCCCTCGCGAGCGAAACACCAGCAGTCGCAAGCCAGGGAGATCACGCCGCCATGAATTTCATCGAATTGCTGACACCCGGACGATGGCAAGCGTTGGCGCGCTGGGCGCCGATCCCGCTCCGCCTGATCGTCGGATACGGCTTCATGGAACACGGCTACGCCAAACTCGCCCGAGGTCCGGAGGGCTTTGCGACGATCCTGCACGCGATCGGCGTCCCGATGCCGCACATGATGGCATGGGCCACAGTGCTGATCGAAGTGTTCGGAGGTCTGGCGGTATTGCTCGGCGCCTTCGTGACGCTCGCCAGCCTGCCGATGGCCGCGATCCTGCTGGTGGCGATGTTCAGCGTGCACCTGCGTTACGGATTCAGCTCGATCAAGCTCGTCGCCGTGACCGCCGCCGGCGCGCAATTCGGCCCGCCGGGCTATGAGACCGATCTTCTGTACCTCGCCTGCCTCGCCGCTCTCGTGCTCGGAGGGCCGGGCCCCCTGGCGGCGGATGACTGGATGCGGAAAAAGACCGCCGGGAATGCCGGTGCGATCCAGGTCATGGAGGAACCCGCTTCATCAAGCGAGGTTCGCCGCGCGGGATGACCTCGCGAAGGCCGGCGGTGGATCCTACCCGAACTGCTCGCCGGCCCAGGGTCTGTTGGGGTTCAGACACTGGATTACCGCTGTGTGAATTCATCTCGCTTGAGGGCCGCAAATTGCGGCCCTTGCAGCGCACAAAATACCCTTCCGCAGGCGGGCCACATGGCTTAAGTGAACCCGCCCACCGTGTGGAAGGTCCCCTACGCCTATGATTCGTCTCGACAACATCTCTAAGCAGAATGGTCACCAGCTCCTGTTCATCGAGGCCTCGGCAGCCCTCCAGAAGGGCGAGAAGGTCGGTCTCGTCGGTCCCAACGGGTCGGGCAAGACGACCTTGTTCCGCATGGTCACGGGCGAGGAGCTTCCCGACGAGGGCCAGGTGGCCGTCGATCGCGGCGTTACCATCGGCTATTTCAGCCAGGACGTAGGCGAGATGTCGGGCCGCAGCGCTGTGTCCGAGGTGATGGACGGCGC
>JAQGJF010000802.1 GCA_028290765.1 Tardiphaga sp. | reverse complement strand
TCAGTCGTTCGATCCGTTCACCGTGGTCGATTTGCGGGCGCAGTACAAATTCTCGGAGACGGCGACGGCGAGTTTCGGCATCGATAATGTGGGAAATGCCAAGTACACGCTGTTCCACCCGTTTCCGGAACGGACCTATGTGGCCGACGTGAAGATCAAATTCTGATGAGACGGCGTTCCGACCATTGCGACGGCCGACCGACCGGACAACAACAACTGAAACCCAAGCTGACCATGACAAGGCTTCCCATGACCAAGATCGCACACAACCTCGCCACCGCCGTTCTGTTCGCAACCCTGCTGGCCGCGCCGGCGCGCGCGCAGGAGGTCAGGGCCGGCGATCTCGTTATTTCGCAGGCCTGGAGCCGTGCCACGCCGGGTGGCGCCAAGGTCGCGGGCGGCTATCTGACCATCGAGAACAAGGGCACGGCGGCCGATCGCCTGATCGGCGGATCGGTGGATGTCGCCGCCAGGGTCGAAGTGCACGAAATGGCCATGAACAACGGCGTCATGACCATGCGGCAGCTCGACAGGGGCCTTGCGATCGAACCCGGCAAGACCGTCAAGCTGGCGCCGGGCGGCTATCATCTGATGATGCAGGACCTCAAAGGTTCGCTGAAGCAGGGCGACAAACTGCCGGTTACCCTCCAATTCGAGAAAGCCGGCAAGGTGCAGGTGACATTCGCCGTCCAGGGCGTCGGCGCGCAGGCGCCGGGCGGTGCGGCGCCGATGGACATGAAGAAGATGCCGGATCATTCCGGCATGAAAATGTGAGGGCCGCGCGATGAAGATCGGAGCCAGAGGTTTGCTTGCCGCTGCGGCGCTCGCAGCCGGAAGCGCCGCAGCGTCGGCGCACGTAACCGTGCAGCCGAACGAAGCGGTGGCCGGCAGCTATTTCCAGCTCGCGTTCGTCGTGCCGCATGGCTGCGACGCCAAGGCCACGGTCGCGCTGCGGGTAAAAGTGCCTGACGGCGTGACGTCGGTGAAGCCGCAAATGAAGCCGGGCTGGAACGTCGAGATCAAGATGCGAAAACTCGACGCGCCGCAGCCCGGCCAGCATGGCAAGACCATCAGCGAAGTGGTCGACGAGGTGTCCTGGCGCGGCGGGCCGCTGCCGGACAATCTCTACGACACGTTCGGGCTGATGATGAAGCTGCCGGATACGCCCGGTGGCAATCTGTATTTTCCGGTGGTGCAGGAATGCGAGCCAGGTGTGCATCGCTGGATCGAGATTCCCGCGACCGGACAGAACAGGGACGATCTGCGCGAACCCGCGCCGCTGGTTCGCCTGAAACCTAAATCGCCTTGAGGCCGTCCGCGGCAGCGCGATTTTGTCGGGCGGTGCGGTACGCCCTGGCGGCGTTCGGCCTGGTGCTGGTCGTGGCGCATTCATCGGCGGCATCAGCCCATGCGAGCCTGATCGCCAGCGACCCGGTGGATGGCGCCACGCTGGCCATCGCGCCGGCGACGCTGACCCTGTCCTTCAACGAGCCGGTCGAGCCGATCGCGATCCGGATCATCGACGGTGCCGGCACCGCATCCGCCGTCACGCAAATCGGCCGCGAGGGCGCCAACCTGGTCCTGAGGCCGCCGGCCGCGCTGGGCGAGGGCGCCCACATCGTGAGCTGGCGGGTGATCTCGGCGGATGGGCACCCCGTCGGCGGTTCGCTCACGTTCTGGATCGGGGCGCGCGGAGAGACCTTGCCGCAGCTTTCGAGTTCGGACAGCCCGAAGCTTCAAACCGCGATCTGGATCGCCAGGCTCGCCATCTATCTCGGGCTGTTCGTCGGCGCGGGCGGCGCCTTCTTCGCCGCCTGGATCCAGTTGCCGGCCGGGCGAGGGCCCAAGGCCGTCAGCGTCGCGACCAGCGTCGTCGCCCTGGCGGCATTGGCGCTTTCGATCGGACTGCAGGGTCTCGATGTCCTCGGCGCGGCGCCGTCCGCGCTCGCTTCGTTCGCAGCCTGGCTATCGGGGGCGCGGGGCTCGTTCGGCGTATCGGCGGCGATCGCAGCGGCCGCGCTGGTGCTTGGCCTGTTCTCGCTCAGGGCGCGTGGGACAGCTGCCAGGGCAGCCTCTCTGGCCGCGCTGGCCGGCGCCGGCCTGGCGCTGGCGGCCACCGGGCACGCCGCCAAGGCCGATCCGCGCCTGCTCACCACGCTTTCGGTGTTTCTGCACGGCGCCAGCCTCGCGTTCTGGATCGGCGCGCTGGTGCCGCTGGGTTTTGCGATTTCCGGCCCGCGCGATGCGGCAACCGATGCGCTGATGCGGTTTTCGCGATGGATTCCGTTGGCCATCGCCGCCTTGCTGGCGAGCGGCGTCCTGCTGGCGATCGTGCAATTGTCGCGCATCGACGCGCTGTGGACCACCGATTACGGGCTGGTGCTGAGCGCGAAGATCGTTCTGGTGGGGATGCTGCTGGCGCTGGCGCTGTGGAACAGGCTTCGCCTGACGCCTCACATCGCATCGGGGGAAGAGCGGCCGCGGCGCTTGTTGAGGCGGTCCATCGCCGCCGAACTGGTCCTGGTCGTGGTCATTCTCGGGATTGTCGGGCTGTGGCGCTTCACGCCGCCGCCGCGCGCATTGGCGAGCGCCAATGACGACTTTTTCACCCATCTCCATACCGAAAAGGCGATGGCGAATGTGACGATCTCGCCCGGACATGCCGGGCCCATCGTCATCACGATCCAGCTTGAAACATCGGACGAACGTCCGCTCGCCGCGGCTGCGGTTTCGGTCACTCTGTCCAATCCGGATGTTGGCATCGAGCCCGCGGTCGCGCAGGCGCGGCGAATGGACGACGGCCGGTGGCGCGCGACCATGGCGGCGCCGGTGGCCGGACGCTGGACGCTGGCGCTCGGTATCCTGATCTCGGATTTCGACAAGATCAGCATCGAGGCGCCGATCGTGATCAAGTAGGCTTATCAGGTAGATTTGGGCTGCGTTCCAGCCGCGCCGGGCATTGCCAAAAACTCCAGGAAAACCAGATGTTTCGCGGCTTTCTGCGGTGCCACCCTTGTGTTTTGGCACTCAATCCGGTTTCACTGCTGGCATCCCGTGTCCCTCCGATTCTTGAGTGTCCCCATGCGATTGTCGCGTTTCTTTTTGCCCATCCTCAAGGAGACGCCGAAGGAGGCCGAGATCGCATCGCATCGGCTGATGCTGCGCGCGGGCATGATGCGGCAGGAAGCTGCCGGCATCTACGCCTGGCTGCCGCTGGGCCTGCGCGTGCTCAGGAACATCGAGCGCATCGTGCGCGAGGAACAGAACCGCGCCGGCGCCATCGAGCTCCTGATGCCGACGCTGCAACTGGCCGACCTGTGGCGGGAGAGCGGCCGCTATGACGCCTATGGCCCGGAAATGCTGCGCATCACCGATCGCCACAAGCGCGAATTGCTGTATGGGCCGACCAATGAGGAAATGATCACCGAGATCTTCCGCAGCTATGTGCGGTCCTACAAAAGCCTGCCGCTCAATCTCTACCATATCCAATGGAAATTCCGCGACGAGCAGCGTCCGCGGTTCGGCGTGATGCGCGGGCGCGAATTCCTGATGAAGGACGCCTATTCGTTCGACATCGACGAGGCCGCGGCGCGGCGCTCCTACAACCGGATGTTCGTCGCCTATCTGCGCACCTTCGCGCGGATGGGCCTGAAGGCGATCCCGATGCGGGCCGAGACCGGTCCGATCGGCGGCGACCTTTCCCATGAATTCATCGTGCTCGCCGAGACCGGCGAGTCCGGCGTCTATTGCGACAGCGACGTGCTCGACCTGCCGGTGCCCGGCGCCGAGGTCGATTATGACGGCGATCTCTCGCCGATCATCCAGCAATGGACCTCGGTCTATGCCGCCACCGAAGACGTGCACGACGCCGCGCGTTTCGACCGCGAGGTGCCGGCCGAGAAGAAGGTCCACACCCGCGGCATCGAGGTCGGCCAGATCTTCTACTTCGGCACCAAATATTCCGACGCCATGAAGGCGATGGTTGCCGGTCCCGACGGCGTCGACGTGCCGATTCACGGCGGCTCCTACGGCGTCGGCGTGTCGCGCCTGGTCGGCGCCATCATCGAAGCCTG
>JAQGJF010000772.1 GCA_028290765.1 Tardiphaga sp. | reverse complement strand
CGATATGGTATTGCGCGGCGTCGATTTCAGCTCACTCGATGGGCTGGTGCCGGACGCGTTCGACAAATACTGGCAATTGACGCTGAACTTCCTAAAGATAGCAAGAGAAGCGTGGCCAGCTCATCTTGAGGAAATTAAAAGGATCGAACCTGCGGCTCGGCACGATCTGCTAATCGCAGCGGAAACCGACCGGCTGAAAGCGCATCAGGACGGCCCGGTGATTGCAGCAGGCTCGACCGGCTCGATGCCAACGACAGCAAGATTTCTTCATGCCATCGCCAACCTACCCCAAGGGGCCGTGGTGCTGCCGGGGCTCGATACCGATCTCGATGACGATGCGTGGCAGCTGATCGGCGGTTCGACCGATGACCAGGGTAAGACAACGTCATCGTCGTCGAATCATCCACAGTTCGCGCTGCATGCGCTGCTCACACGGTTCCGGATCAGGCGTAGCGACGTCCAGCTTTTGGGCATACCCGCACCGGAGGGCCGCGAAACGCTAGTGTCCGAGGCGATGCGGCCCTCGAATGCGACAGCGCAATGGTATCGTCGGCTGGCCGAGCCGGAGGTTGCGGAAAAAATTTCCGCCGGCATGAAAAAAGTCGCGGTCATCGCTGCCGCGAATCCGGAGATGGAAGCGCTGGCCATTGCTGTGGCAATGCGCGAGTCGCACGAACTTGGCCGATAAGCGGCCTTGGTGACCCCCGATCGCGCACTGGCTCGACGGGTGATGGCAGCACTCGGCCGTTGGAATCTCGCCTTCGACGATTCCGGCGGCGACAAACTGATGGACACGTCGGCTGGCGTCTTCGCGCGGCTGATAGCAGAAGCAGCCGCAAAACAGTTGGAACCCACAACCTTGTTGGCGCTGCTGAAACATCCCTTGTGCCGGCTCGGCGCCGCCCCGGGAGCGTGGAGGAACGCGATCGAGGCACTCGAATTGTCGCTGCTGCGCGGCACTCGACCATCGTCGGGAAGCGCTGGATTGGCACTAGATTTTGTTCGATTTCGCGACGAACTTGTGAAGCTCCGGCGGCGCGAAGTTTCGGTGATTCACTCGTCGGAGCCGCGCTCAATGCTGGACAACGATAAGCTGGATCAGGCGGCGACCCTGATCGGCAAACTACGTGACGCACTCGCTCCTCTGGAAGCCATCGATCCCGTCAGACCTATGGATTTCTCTGAATTTGCGAAGCGCCATCAGGAGATCATAGAAGCACTATCAATCGACGAGGAAGCATCGCTTCACGCATATCTCGGACTCGACGGCAAGGCCTTGTTCAGAGCGTTCGAGTACCTGCTCGTCAAGGTCACGGAGGACGAGAACGGGAACAAGCGGCCCAGCGGCTTGATGGTACAACTCGGCTACTACCCCGATGTATTCCAAACCGCATTCAGCGACCACAATGTGCGGAAGCCGGAGGTCGCCGATGCGCGACTGCGTATCTACGGCACTGTGGAAGCGCGGCTGACGCAATGCGACCGCGTCATCCTCGGCGGCCTGGTGGAGGGGATCTGGCCGCCGGCGCCGCGGATCGATCCGTGGCTGAGCCGGCCGATGCGGCATCAGCTCGGTCTCGATCTGCCGGAGCGGCGCATTGGTCTCTCCGCCCATGATTTCGCGCAACTGCTCGGCGCCGACGACGTCATCCTGAGCCACGCCGCCAAGGTCGGCGGCGCCCCGGCAGTGGCCTCGCGCTTTCTGCACCGGCTCGAAGCCGTGGCGGGAGAACAGCGCTGGCAGGCCGCGCTGGCTGCCGGCGAGAAATATGTCCACTACGCCGACGCGCTGGATCGCCCGCACACTGTGGAGCCGATCGCCCAGCCAGCCCCGAAGCCGCCGCGCGCGGCACGGCCGCTGCGATTGTCGGTCACCGCGATCGAGGACTGGCTGCGCGATCCCTACACCATCTACGCCAAACATATCCTGAAGCTGGTTCCGCTCGATCCGGTCGACATGCCGCTGTCGGCGGCGGATCGCGGCTCGGCGATCCACGACGCGCTCGGCGATTTCACGCAAACCTATCCGACTGACTTGCCCGACGATCCGGCCTTCGTACTGCGCCAGATCGGCGAAAAGCATTTTGCGCCGCTGATGACGCGGCCGGAGGCGCGGGCGCTGTGGTGGCCGCGTTTCCTGCGCATCGCCAACTGGTTCGCCAATTGGGAAATCGAGCGGCGCATCAATGTTGCCAGCATCGACGCCGAGGTCCGCGGCGAGATGTCGATTCCGCTCGGCGGCGATCGCATCTTCTTCCTCTCGGCGCGCGCCGACCGGATCGAACGCCGCCGTGATCGCACCTTCGCGATCCTCGACTACAAGACCGGCCAGCCGCCGACCGGCAAACAAGTACGGATGGGGCTGTCGCCACAGCTCACGCTGGAAGCCGCGATCCTGCGCGCCGGCGGCTTCAAGGGCATCCCGGCCCATGCCTCGGTCAGCGAACTGACCTACGTCAAGCTCAGCGGCAACAACCCTCCCGGCGACGAGAAGATTCTCGAACTGAGGCGCGACCGCAACGAGGAGCCGCAGGATCCCGACGCCGCCGCCGACGAGGCCCGCCGCAAGCTGGAGACTCTCATTCGCCGGTTCGAGGACGAGGCCACCGCCTATACGTCGCTTAATCTGTCGATGTGGTCGAACCGCTACGGCAGCTATGACGATCTGGCGCGGATCAAGGAATGGTCCGCGGCCGGAGGCGGCGAATGACGTCGCCGCGACCGATTCCCCCGAGCGTGCGCGCCGCGCAGGCCCGCGCTTCCGATCCGACCGCATCGGCTTTCGTGTCCGCCAATGCCGGCTCCGGCAAGACCCATGTGCTGGTGCAGCGCGTGGTCCGGCTGCTGCTCGACGGCGTGCCGCCGGAAAAAATCCTCTGCATCACCTTCACCAAGGCGGCTGCCGCCAACATGTCGCAGCGGGTGTTCGAAACCCTGGGCCACTGGATCACGCTCGACGATGCCGCGCTCGACGCGGTGATCCGCGATGCCGGCGTGACGCGGCACGACGCCAAAATCCGCCTGCGCGCACGCGAATTGTTCGCCTGCGCGCTGGAGACGCCGGGCGGGCTGAAGGTGCAGACCATCCACGCGCTGTGCACCCGCCTGCTGCAGCAGTTTCCGTTCGAGGCCAACGTGCCGGCCCGCTTCGCCGTGCTCGACGACCGCGACCAGAACGAGATGATGGAACGCGCCAGTCTCAAGGTGCTGCTGCAGGCCGCCGCCGCGCCGCATAGCCCCGAGGGCCGCGCGCTCGCCATCGCCATGACCAGCGCCGCCGACGTCACGTTCCGCGACGTGGTGCGCGAGGCCAGCCTCAGCCGCGATCAGTTTCTGGCCTGGACCGACCGCGCCGGCAGCATCGATGCCGCGATGGCCCAGCTCTCCGCAGCTCTCGGGGTGCGGCCCGACGACAGCTCCGAGGCCGTCGAGCGCGAGATCGTCGAGGGGCCGCATCTGCCGTTCGGGCGCTGGGAAGCCGCCGCCGCCGTGTTCGAGACCGGCAGCGTCACCGACGCGAAGCAGGCGCAAAAGCTGCGCGAGGCACTGGCGCTGTCCGGCAGCGCCCGGGTCGACGAATATCTCGGCGTGTTCCTGACCGCGGAAATGACGCCGCGCAAGACGCTGGTGACCAAGAAGATCGGCGACTCCCGGCCCGATCTGGCCCAGGCGCTGCGTCGCGAATGCGACCGCATCGGCCCGCTGCTGGAGCGGCGGCGCGCCGTGGCGATGCGCGACCGGACCTATTCGCTGTCGGTGATCGCGACCGGCGTCGCTGCGAATTACCGCCGCGAAAAGCTCGAGCGCGGACTGCTCGATTATGACGACTTGATCGACAAGACGCTGGAGATGCTGGACCGCGTCTCGTCCGGCTGGGTGCATTACAAACTCGACCGCGGCGTCGATCACGTGCTGATCGACGAAGCGCAGGACACCAGTCCCCGGCAATGGGACATCGTCGCGCACATCATTGCCGAATTCACCACCGGCGAAGGGGCGCGCGACGGCGTGCGGCGCACGATCTTCGCGGTCGGCGACGAGAAGCAGTCGATCTTTTCATTCCAGGGCGCGGCGCCGCGCGAGTTCGACCTGCGGCGCAAATCGCTGCAGAGCCAGTTCGAGGGCGCCGACCTGAAATTCGATCGGGTGTCGTTCAACGCTTCGTTCCGTTCGGGGGCCGCGATCCTACAATCGGTCGACCATGTGTTTCGCGACCAGGCGATCTACCGCAGCATCCACGCCGTCGAGACCGGCTATCCGATCCACGAATCGCTCACCGATGCCGGGCCGAGCCTGATCGATCTGTGGGAATTGCAGCAGCCCGACCCGCGGCAGGACATCGAAGGCTGGCAGGCGCCGTTCGACGCGGTGTCGGAGACCAGCCCGGAAGTGCGGCTGGCGCAGCGCGTCCAGGACGAGATCCGGTCGCTGATCGCAGCGGGCACCATGACCGGCTCGACCAGCAAGCGGCGGGCGCTGCGCTATGGCGACGTGCTGGTGCTGGTGCGCCGGCGCGGCACCGCCTTCGATGCGATCATCCAGGCCTTGAAGCGCGGCGGCATCCCGGTGGCCGGCGCCGACCGCCTGAAACTCACCGAACACATCGCGATCATCGACCTGATGAACCTGGCCGACGCCCTGCTGCTGCCGCAGGACGACCTGGCGCTGGCGGTGGCGCTGAAGAGCCCGCTGTTCGGGCTCGACGACGACGACCTGTTCACACTGGCGTGGGACCGCCAGGGCTCGCTGCGCACCGCGCTGGGCGAACACGCGGCGACCAACGGCAAGGTCGAAGCCGCCTTGCGCCGGCTCAAGGCCTGCGAGACCCGCTTCGCCCATGAGACGCCATATACATTCCACGCTTGGCTGCTCGGCGGCGATGGCGGCCGGGCGCGAATCCTGCGACGGCTGGGACACGAAGCCAACGACGCGCTCGACGAATTTCTCGAACTGGCGCTCGGCTATGAGCGCAAGGCGCCGGCCTCGCTGCAGGGCTTTGTGGCCTGGCTGCGCGCCGCCGATACCGAAGTAAAGCGCGACATGGAAATCTCCCGCGACGAAGTCCGGGTGATGACCGTGCATGGCGCCAAGGGCCTTGAGGCGCCGGTGGTATTCCTGGTCGACACCACGTCGTCGCCGGCGGACACCCAGCGCCTCAACCTCATCCATCTGCCGCAGGGCAATGCGGCGCCGAATGCGCCGGGCGTGGTGGTCTGGGCCGGCAAGAAGGCGGACGATCCGCCGGCCGTCGCCACGGCGCGCGCGGCGATGATCGCCGAGACCGAGGACGAATACCGCCGCCTGCTCTATGTGGCGATGACCCGCGCCGCTGACCGGCTGATCGTCGGCGGCTGCATGCCGGGCAACCGCAACGAGGTACGGCCATTGTCCTGGTACGATCTGATCGCCAGGGGCCTCGAGGGCTCCGGCCTGCACATGCAGAACGTGCCGCCGCCGGACGGCGTGGTGAGGCGCTACTCCCGGCTGGAGGATGCCAGTCCGGTCATGGGTGTCGCGACGGCTCCCTCGGCCGCGCCGGCCATGGCGCTGCCGGCATGGCTGCGGACACCGGCGCCGTTCGAAGCGTCCGCCGATCAGTTTTTGCGGCCGTCGGACCCTGCCGACGATCAAAGCCCCGGCGCCAGATCGGGGGAGTCGGCCGAATTGCGGGCGCGGGCGCTGCTGCGCGGCTCGTTGGTGCATCGGCTGCTACAATCCCTGCCAGGCGTGGCACCGGAGCGGCGCCGCGAGGCGGCGCTGCGCTATCTCGGGCGCCATGCCGGCGGCTGGACCGATGCCGAGCGCGAGGCGCTGGCGGCGGAGGTGCTGGTGCTGATCGCCGAGCCGCGCTTTGCCGCGCTGTTCGCACCGGGCAGCCGCGCCGAGGTCTCGATTGTCGGGCGGCTGGAGCGGCCTGGACGGACGCCGGCGCTGGTTTCCGGGCAGATCGACCGGCTGGTGGTGACCCCGGCCGAAATCCTGATCGTCTACTACAAGACCAACCACGCCCCGCCGCGCTCGGTGGCGCAGGCGCCACCGGCCTACGTCCGGCAGCTTGCGCTCTACCGCGCGGTACTGGCCAAATTATACCCGGACCGGCCGGTCCGGGCGGCGCTGCTGTGGACCGAGACCCCTGAAATGATGGAGATTTCGGCCCCGGCGCTGGACGCACGACTGGCCACCCTGATTCGCGGGGATGAGCATCCTTGACCCGGCAAGCCCTCGTTCATAGGTTGACTGCATGATCCAGGCGGCGATTCCCAGCCGCGTTCTCTGAACTCAAACGAGGTAAAACCCATGGCCGTTGGCAAGGTTTCTGATGCCGATTTCGAATCGGAAGTACTCAATGCAACGGGCCCGGTCGTCGTCGATTTCTGGGCCGAGTGGTGCGGCCCCTGCCGCATGATCGCGCCGGCGCTCGATGAAATTTCCGGCGTGATGGGCGACAAGGTCAAGATCGTGAAGCTCAACGTCGACGAGAGCCCGAAGACGGCTTCGAAATACGGCGTGATGTCGATCCCGACCCTGATGATCTTCAAGGGCGGCGAGATGGCCTCGCGCCAGGTCGGCGCCGCGCCGAAGCAGAAGCTGCAGCAGTGGATCACCGCCGCGGTCTGATCCGCTGCATCGCATTTGTTCGGACGGCCGGCGATGACCTCGCCGGCCGTTTTGTTTTTTGTGAGAGGTCACGCGGGCCGCATCGGCAGCGCGCCCCTCGCCCCGCTTGCGGGGAGAGGGTGGTGAGATCGCGCAACGCGCGATTGAACCGGGTGAGGGGGCGCCTCAGCGAGCTTGAGCGCCCGATCCTGCCGAGACGCCCCCTCACCCCCCGAGCATCTTTCGATGCTCGCCGACCTCTCCCCGCAAGCGGGGCGAGGTGAGATGCCGCCCCCCCTCGTGTCCATACGATAGCGCCCCGCACGCGGCGAGCGGTGGCGGAGCGCTCGTGAATCCTACCTCACCCATCCCGTCGCCAACGCGCTCGCCCATTCCAGCCGCTGGTTCTGACGCGCCAGCGCCGCCATCGCGTTGTGATCGTAAGGCACATGCCGAAACGTCACCTGCCATTGCCCAGCGCGCAGCTCCAGGATGGCGTAACAGGCGTCGGGCGTGCCGGTTTCCATCACATGCGGGAACGGCACGGTGTCGCGATAGCCGGGGCAGCCGACGCTGCCGGGATTGACCACCATGCGCCCGTCGCGAAGTTTGACCGCACGCGGGATGTGGCTGTGGCCGCACAGGATCAGCGATTGCTCGATGCCGTGCGCGGTGCGCTCGATCGCTTCGATCGGGGATATTCGC
>JAQGJF010000079.1 GCA_028290765.1 Tardiphaga sp. | reverse complement strand
GTGGTCGGCACCGCCGAGTTCGGCAACGGCACCAGCACCGTGCATCGCCAGATCGCCGCCACCGCGCTGGCGACGACCGTCGACCAAATAAAACTGCTGCAGTCCGACACCGCCAACGGCGGCCACGACACCGGCGCCTATGGCAGCGCCGGGACGTTTGTCGCGGGGCTCGCGACAAGTGTGGCGGCGGAAAATCTCGCCAACGATCTCAAGATGTTTGCGGCCACCGCGGCGAAATCCGATCCGGACACCTGCATGCTGGAAAATGACGCCGCGATCTGCGGCACGCGGCGCCTGCCCTATGCCGCGCTGGCCGAGGCCGCACGCGAGCAGGGCCAGACACTCAGCGCCAACGGCACTTCAGGCGGTACGCCGCGTTCTGTCGCCTTCAACGTGCAGGGCTTTCGCGTCGCCGTGAACAAGGGCACCGGCGAGATCAAAATTCTGAAAAGCGTACAGGCCGCCGATGCCGGCGCTGTCGCCAATCCGATGCAGCTGCGCGGTCAGGTCGAAGGCGGCGTCGCGCAATCGCTCGGCGCCACGCTGTACGAAGAAATGGTGATCGACGAAGGCGGCCGCGTCGTCAATCCGAGTTTCCGCAACTACCATTTGCCGTCCTTCGCCGACGTCCCGCGCACCGAAGTCTATTTCGCCGACACGTCGGATACGCTGGGGCCGATGGGCGCGAAATCGATGAGTGAAAGCCCCTATAACCCGGTCGCCGCGGCGCTCGGCAATGCGCTCGCGAACGCCACCGGCATTCGCTTCACCACGGTGCCGTTCAAGCCGGACCGGCTGTTTCCGCTGCTGCACGAGAAGTTCGGGGGGTAACGGGCCGCGCAAAAACGCCGCGAAGCAATCAAAGAAAGACTGGATTGCTTCCTCCTTCGCTCTTCGAGCTTCGGCGGACGCAGTCGTCGCAAGTGCTCCTCGCAATGACGGAGTTAGCGATTCCGCCTGTTGTGTCGCCAACATCGATGGGTTTAGACGAACTCAACCCATCCCATGACCTGTGACACAATGATCACACCCGGCTTGGAATCGCGCGGTCGATGCCATGCCGGGTCTCATCCGCCACGGTTACGCCCTGATTGGATTCAGCTCTATGGCCGGCAGGGGGCGCGAGTTGGGGATGCAACATGTCTTCCATCAGCCGTGCCGGAACTTACGTCGACGTTGAAGCAAATCGTATTCATCCTGACGCGAGTTGGGTCTCGGCCGCTCGTGTCTGGAAAATCGTTCGATTGTTGGCCGTCGTTCTGGGGGCGGCGTCGCTGGCGGCCTGCGCCCAGTCTTCGGTGGTCACCAGGAACTCTGAATTTCAGAGCAGCCGACAAGCGTCGCTGCAACCTCATCGAACGGCATCCTTCACGACGAGCCGGCGTGTGGCGTCCGTGAAAAAGCACACCCCATTCGCGGCGCGGAAAAATGCGGGCGGGACACGGACCGCCTCGCAGGGAATTGCCAGCTTCTACACCGAGGGCACGCAGACCGCGAACGGCGAAAAGTTCAATACCAACGAACTGACCGCCGCTCACCCGACATTGCCGTTCGGCACAAAGCTGCAGGTGACGAATGTCGCGACCGGGCGTTCCGTGACGGTTCGGATCAATGACCGCGGTCCCTACGTCGCCGGACGCGTCGTCGACGTCTCCTATGCGGCGGCCGATGCGCTGGGAATGGTGGGTGGGGGGCTCGCGAAGGTCAAGCTCGACGTCGTCCAGTAGCTGGTAGAGCCGAGCAGTCCGCTACGGGCCCGGCAGGGCTCTTTTCAGAGGGCCGCGCTTCCGGGGCGATGCTTGGCGTGCCATTTCGGGCCGGGGCCGCGCATGTAGTGGCGCTCGGGCCGGTAGCCGTCGCAGGCGCGGTCGATGAGGCGGTGCCACCCTGTCACGATCCGGTCGAGGCGGCGGAGCAGCGGCATGAAGGTGACTTGTGCGGCGCTCATGACAACCTCAATGCGGCTTGCCGAGTACGGAAGAGTAGGGGAGTGCGAAGATCTCGTCGTCGAAATCGTCGCTGATGTGCACGATCCAGTCGCGCCAGTCCTCCGCGCTGCTTTCCATGATCAGCGATCGCACCACGCAGGCCGCGTGGTCGCGCGCCTCGGCGAGGTCGCTCATCGCCGAGCCGAACTGATCGACGCGAACTTCGCGGGAGCTGGAGCAGTGGAAATAGACCTGGGCCATGTTCGGTCTCCTTCACAAAGCGGATCGGCGTTCCATGGATAGCAGCGGCGGATTCCGCTGAATACTTCGGTAGATTCCTTAGCGGGAACTACGGGGTAGGGTCCCGTAACGTGACAGCAAGCCTAGCTGGATAAGACCGGGCCATCTGTGATGCACCTCACGCTGATTCCGCCAGGGATTGATCGATGTCCTGCAGGCTTCTGGTCATCGAATCGTAAGGGAACCGTCTGGTCCGAGGGTCACTTACGCCCGCGCATTGCGCGCGGAGGTCATGCCGATCTCGGAGTGCGCTTTGCTGACGTTCGAGAGGACCTCGCCCATCAGCTTCAAGGCGTTTTCTGTCAAGGATCCACCCGCCACGAACTTGAGTTCCTCGGGGGTGAGCTCCTGCACCTCTCCAGCTTCTACGCCGAGGGGAACACAGACCGCGAGCGACGAAAAGTTCGATACCAACGCGTTGACCGCCGCTCATCCGACGTTGCCATTCGGCACAAGGCTGCGCGTGACCAACGTCGTGACCGGGCGGTCCGTGACGGTCCAGGTCAATGACCACGGTCCGTACGTCCCCGGAGGCGTCGTCGACGTCTCATATTCGGCGGCCAACGCGCTGGGAATGGTTGGAGGGGCGCGATGCTCAGATTTGATGTCGTCCAGTGGCTAACGGCAGCGAGGCTAGCTCGCGGGATGGCGGATGACGGTGCACTAATCTGCGCTGCGGGCTCCATCGCGATCCCGAGGGCGGCGGAGGTGAACGCGTTTAGCGGGCGGTTCCTTGCGGGCGGCGTGAAGAAAGGGGCGCCCGCCGAATACCTGGGGTGAAACTCGAGGCCTGCCATTCGACGAATTCGATCAACGTCCCTCGATTGATTTTAGAACTTCGTCGGACTCAAAAGATTTAACAAGATCATTGCGGGCTATTGAGAGATCCTGTCGCTCCCGGGTTAGATCATGCCCCTTCCCGTTGGATTTGATCGCATCCAAAACGCAGTTCGGCAACGTCAAGCTCTAGGCTTGCAACGGTTCTGTAGAGATCCGCGAGCTCAGCTGAGATATCTTTATCGGCCAACGGCGATCGCCTTGAAATGCCCATTGCGGCTATGTGTGGCGGAACAGCATATTCTGCAATATGAATTATACTGTGAATTGCCGCGTTTCTACGTTCTGCAGCCTTCGATGTTTGGACTGCCAATTTGATTATTGATTCCAAGAGAGCGTCGGCTGGCGACAAAACCGCCTTTGCAACAGCGACAATCAGCTTTCGCTGTTGATGGCCACCCATCACCTGTTGAAAGATTGCGTCGGTCGCGGCTCTAGGTGTTTGATGAATCAAACATGTAAATATCAAGTACCAAAGGCTCTCGATCGAACTAAAGTCGGTGGCTATCCTTCCGACCAAAAGATAGAGCCGATCAATCTCTTCCC
>JAQGJF010000713.1 GCA_028290765.1 Tardiphaga sp. | reverse complement strand
CCTGCACGCGGGAGCGATCGCCTTCGACCACCTTCACGTTGACGATCACGGTGTCGCCCGGTCCGAACTCCGGAATGGTCTTGCCGGCGGACAGCTTGTCGAACTGCTCTTTTTCGAGCTCTTGAATGAGGTTCATCGCAAAATCTCCATCGGCGGCGCGCCCCAGCCTGCTGGCCGCGGGCTGCGCGAACGTCCATCTATCCTGCCATTGCGCGGATTTGGCGCTGCTATACGGCAAAGCCGCAGCGTTGTCACCCTTCCGTCGTGTTTTTTGGGCGTTTTTGATCCTTGCCGGTTTTCCGACCCGTCCAGAGATCCGGCCGCCGGGCCCGGGTCAGCGTTTCGGCCTCGGCCTGGCGCCAGGCGGCCACCCGGGCATGGTCCCCGGACAGCAGTATTTCGGGGATCGGCCGGCCCTCGAACTCCTGCGGACGGGTATATTGCGGGTATTCCAGTAGTCCGTCAGAAAAGCTCTCGTCGGTCCCGGAACTGAGCTTGCCCATCACCCCTGGCAACAACCGCACGCAGGCGTCGATCAGCGCAAAAGCGGCGATTTCGCCGCCGGACAGCACATAATCGCCGACCGAGACCTCCTCCAGCCGCCTTGCCTCGATCACCCGCTGGTCGATGCCCTCGAACCGCCCGCAGACGATCAGCGGTCCCGGTCCGGCGGCGAGTTCCACCACCCGGGACTGGGTCAATGGCCGACCCCGCGGGCTCATGACCAGGCGCGGCCGGTCATCCGAGGGATTGGCGGCATCGATGGCCGCCGCCAACACGTCGGCGCGCAGCACCATCCCCGGCCCGCCGCCGGCCGGAGTGTCATCGACGCTGCGATGGCGGTCGGTGGCCGAATCCCGGATATCCCGCGCCTCCAGCGCCCACAGCCCGGATGCCAGCGCTTTTCCGGCGAGGCTCACGCCCAGCGGGCCGGGAAACATCTCGGGAAACAGCGTCAGCACGGTCGCGCGCCAGATCATGGCGTATCCGCATTCTCGGGCGTGTCGCCCTCGATCTCGCCGGGTATTTCGATCACCACGCGCCCGGCCGCAAGATCGACCGTGGGCACCACGGCGTTGGTGAACGGCAGCAGCAGGGTGGCGCCCTGCGGCGGCGCGATTTCGATGATGTCGCCAGCGCCGAAATTGTGGATCGCGATCACACGGCCGATCGGCTCAAGGGCGGCATTCACCGCGGCGAGACCGATCAGGTCGGCGTGGTAATATTCGTCGTCATCGGTCGCCGGCAATTTGTCGCGCGGGATGTAGAGCTCGATGCCGTTGAGCCGTTCTGCATCTTCGCGGGTGGCTACGCCTTTCAGCGTCGCCACCAGATGCCCATTGGCCTCACGCGCACTCGCGACCTCGAATTTGCGCGCGCCGTCCTTGGTTGCCAGCGGACCGTATTGCTTCACCGCCATCGGGTCTTCGGTGAAGGTCCACAGTTTCACCGCGCCGCGCACGCCATGCGGCGCGCCGATCCGGGCGATGCAGATTTGCGCGCCGGGCATCAGCACGCCTCATGCTGCTGGACGCGCACTGATCTCATCCTGAGGAGCTTGCGAAGCAAGCGTCTCGAAGGATGGATACAATGCAGGGACTCGCGGCCATCCTTCGAGACGCGGCGAAGACGCCGCTCCTCAGGATGAGGCCGCGGGTGCAGTTCCTCATGCCGAGGAGCACGGCGCAAGCCGTGCGTCCCGAGGCATGAGGATGATGTCACGCCGTCCGACCTTACTTCTTGGCGGCGGCTTCGGCGGCGGCCTTGCGCTCCTTGCGCGGCACGGCCTTTTCCGGGTTGTTGCGGGCGGCGCGCTTGGCCACGCCGGCGGCGTCGAGGAAGCGCGACACGCGGTCCGACGGCTGCGCGCCCTTGGCGAGCCAGGACTTGACCTTGTCCATGTCGAGCTTCAGCCGGGACTCGTTGTCCTTGGCCAGCAGCGGGGTGAAATGGCCGAGCCGCTCGATGAAGCGGCCGTCGCGGGGGAAACGGGAGTCGGCGACGACGACGTGATAGACCGGGCGCTTCTTGGTGCCTGCGCGTGCAAGGCGGATGACGACGGACATTTAGTTCTCCTTCAGGTGTCTGTTTGACGTTGAATCAAGGTGAATGGATCGCGATTATTTCTTCTTGCCGAGGCCGGGAAAGCCGCCGAGCCCCGGCAGGTTTGGTTTGCCGCTGAGCCCGGTAAGTCCCGGCAAATTCGGCAGGCCGGAGCGCAGTCCGGCCGGAAGGTCTTTTGGCAAAGCGGGCATGCCGCCCGGCCCGGCGCCGCCCGGCATTTTTTCCGCCAGCGCCTTCATCTGCTCCGGCGACGGCATGCCACCGCCACCAAATCCCATCGCCTGCGCGATGCCGGCCATCGGGCCACGCTTGCCCGAACCCATCGCCTTCATCATGTCGGCCATGTTCCGGTGCATCTTCAAGAGCTTGTTGACTTCCTCGACCTTGAGGCCGGCGCCGGCGGCGATGCGCTTCTTGCGGCTGGCCTTGAGGATGTCGGGATTCTTGCGCTCCTGCCGGGTCATCGAATCGATCACCGCGACCTGGCGCTTCAGGATCTTGTCGTCGAGCCCGGCATTGGCGATCTGGTTTTTCATCT
>JAQGJF010000261.1 GCA_028290765.1 Tardiphaga sp. | reverse complement strand
CGAACATTTGATAATGCGCGGTGAGGTTCATCGACGGATCCGTTTACACACGAGCGTGACGGGCAACCACCCGGTCGCGCAGCCATGACCCCACCGCGCAGCCCACGAGATAGACCGCGAACAGGACGAGACCGAGGTCGAGCCAGTAACCGAAGCGGCCGGGAATCACCCGCGCCAGCGCCAGCGCCACCAGCGCCGCGACCAGCGCCGCGAGCCAGCGCGCCGTGACCTTGGAGACACCCTGGCCGCGATGAACCACGGCGATCCAGCCCATGGCAAAGCCCAGCAGCAACGACGCCAGCAGCCAACCCCAGTAAAACGTTACCAGATACATCATCCCGCTACCTCACCATGAAGTCGATGCGGCGGTTCTGCGCCTTGCCTTCATTCGTCTCATTGGTCGCCACCGGCTGGGTCGAGCCGTAGCCGACGGCCTTGAAACGGTCCGCGGGCAGCCCGGCCTTCACCAGATAATCCACGACCGCCTCCGCGCGTTTTTCCGACAGCACCTGGTTGAAACCGTCCTCGCCATCGGCATCGGTATGCCCTGCGATTTCAATGCTGGCGGCAGGGCAGCGCAGCGCGATTTCGACCAGCCGGTCGAGCAGACCGGTGGAGTCCGGATCGATATTGGCGCCACCGCTTTCGAAGCGGATTTTTCCCTTGCCGAGCAGATCCGCAAATAATTGCTGACAGACCGTGGCATCGACCGGAGCGGCGGCAGGCTTGACCGATATCTCTGCCTTGGCCGTCCAGCCCTGCGGCAGATCCTTGGCAAGGCTGGCCCTGATCTGCCCGGCCGCCGCGTCGTAGAGCGCGTCGCCGGAAAGCCTGATCTCGCGATCCGACACGATCAGCGATCCGGTCGACAGCCGGGACAAGGCACCGAGCGCCCGCGTCACGGCGTTGGTGAAGCCCGACGACGCGCCAACGCTGGCCTTGAGATTATCGATGACTTTCTCGTTGAAGAATTTGCGGCCGGCCGCAGTGGCAAGCGCCGCATGCACGTTGTTGTCGGGCACATATCCGGTCAGGGTCAGCGTCACCGCGACCGGGTCCTTGTTGGCCTGGAAGATATAGGGCGGCGCCTTGACCTCGTTGGCGGCGACCGAAAAACCCTCGGGCAGATTTTTCAGCGCCGCCGCGATCGCTTCCCGTCCGCCGAGCTCGCGGGCCATGCCGGACAGACTGACCGTGGCATCCGAAATGGTGATCTTGCCGTCTTTCAACTTGCCGACCTGATCGATCAACAACAGCGCCGCGGCATCGAAACGCGGTGGCGCGCCGCGCGCGAGACCCATGCGATCGACCACCTCGACACCGCCCAGCGCGGCGCGGGCGGCCTCCAGCAACCGGCTTTTGCTCGCCGGCAACGGCGTGGCGCCGCCCAACGTCACCCTGACCACATCCCGCTCCGCGGACCAGACGAAGGGCTTGGCTTCGGCCACGAGGCGGGTCTCGTCATGGACCAGCCGCACGCCCGGCACCGCTTCGACAGAGGCCACGGAGCTGCGGCGGCCGTCTTCGGAAAACGCGTCCGCCGAGAACGTGACGTCGCGGCCGGCAACCGCGATCCGGGGTTTGTCGAGGATAGTGTCCTTGAGCGAGGCATTGGCGCGGCCGGCCAGGTCGGCTTCCAGCGGCGCGGTCGAGGTCCAGGCGGCGATTGCCCAAAAAATGGCAAGGGGAACGAGGCCCGGCCACCATTTGCTGCTCCACCTGAAAATTCCGTGCATTCGATATCCTGCGGCTCTGGAAACAGAGAGAAAACAAACCCTTGCGGGGCTGTCAAACTGGAAATCGCCGGGAACGGTCCGCCAGCCCGGCGGAGCGTGGAATAACCGTTTCTTCAACGGTTTCCGGCTAGCGTCATCCCTACCATCAACCGGCTGAACATGTGATGAAGCAGTTGCGTAACAACGTCATCCGCGCCGGCCTGGCAGCGTTGTCTTTCAGCGGCGCCCACCATTTGCTGCGACCAATCTTCGCAGGGGTCGGCACCATTTTCATGCTGCACCATGTCCGCCCGCACCGCGGCGACGAGTTCCAGCCCAATCATCATCTCGAAGTGACGCCCGACTTCCTGCGGGCCACGCTAGCCTATCTGCACGACCGCGGCATCGACATCATCGGCATCGATGAAATGCACCAGCGACTGTTCGAGCGCAATTTTTCACGCCGCTTCGCCTGTTTCACCTTCGACGACGGTTATCGCGACAACCGGGATTTTGCCCTGCCGGTGATGCGGCAGTTCGAGGCGCCCTTCACGGTCTATGTCGCCAGCGATTTCGCGCAGGGGATCGGCCGGTTGTGGTGGGTCGCGCTGGAGCGGGTAGTGGCCAAGGCCGATTGGATCGAGGCCGATATCGGTGGCGTCGCGATGCGTCTCGATGCGACAAATGCCGTCGCCAAGCAGGCGGCGTTCGACCGGCTGCATGACTGGGTGCGAACCCTGCCCGGCGAACACGATGTCCGCCGCGAGGTCGGCGCGCTGTGCTTGCGTCATGGCATCGACGAAGAGGCCATCAGCCGCGAGCTTTGCCTGTCGTGGGACGAATTGAAGCCGTTTGCCGACGACCCCCTGGTCACCATCGGCGCCCACACCATCAGCCATTGCAATCTCGCCAAGCAAAGCGTGGCAATGGCCACCGACGAAATGACGGCCAGCCGGGCCCGGATCGAGGCCAATCTGCAGCGCCCCGTCGTCCATTTCGCCTATCCCTATGGCGACAGGAACGCCGCTACAGCGCGCGAATTCGCGCTGGCGCGCGAAATCGGCTTCAAGACCGCGGTGACGACGCGGCCGGGAATGATCTTTGCCGAGAACGCCGAGCACCTCACCGCGCTGCCCCGGGTGTCGCTGAACGGCAATTACCAGGACCAGCGCTTTCTGCCGGTGCTCACCTCCGGCGCGGCCACCGCGTTGTGGAACGGATTCCGCCGCGTCGACGCGGCGTAGCACATAGCCCGCATCGTCCCGGCCTTGACTCGTCCTCACCTCCGTCTCAAACCATCGGCAAAATCAAGGGAGGGAAGCCATGTTCAAGGATCTGTTTTCGCTGCAAGGCCGCGTTGCGCTGGTCACCGGTGGCTCGCGCGGGATCGGCAAGATGATCGCGGCGGGATTTCTCAGCCAGGGTGCCTCGAAGGTCTATATCACCGCGCGCAAGGCCGGGCCGTGCGAGGCGACCGCAAAAGAGTTGACGGCGGAATATGGCGGCGAATGCATCGCGCTGCCGATCGATATTTCGACCATGACCGGCATCGACATGCTCGCGGCCGAGATCAAGAAACGAGAACCGAAGCTCGACATCCTGGTCAACAACGCCGGCGCGGCCTGGGGCGCGGATTTCGACGAATTCCCGGAGAGCGGCTGGGACAAGGTGATGAACCTCAACGTCAAGACGCCATTCTTCCTGACCAAGGCGCTGGCGGGACCGTTGCGCGCCGCGGCTTCCGCCAAGCGGCCCGCCAAGGTCATCAACATCGCCTCGATCGACGGCATCTTCGTCAATCCGATGGAGACCTATTCCTACGCCGCCAGCAAATCCGGCCTGATCCATCTGACGCGGCGGATGGCGGTGAAGCTGATCGGCGATCACGTCGTGGTGTCGGCGATCGCGCCGGGACCGTTCAAGTCCGACATGAACAAGGCCGCGCGCGACAACTCCGACGAGGTGGCGCAGCGCGTCCCGGCGGGCCGGATCGGCACCGACGAGGATATGGCGGGAGCCGCGATCTATCTCGCCTCGCGCGCCGGCGATTACGTGGTCGGCGCCACCATCGCCGTCGATGGCGGCATCGTCTACGCCAACCCCGGTATCAAGGGCGACGGCTGGGATTGAAGGCGCTTCGCTCCAAAGAAAACCCTCATCCTGAGGAGCATCGCAAAGCGATGCGTCTCCCGCGACAACGGCGTAGCCGTTGCGCGTGGATGGCCGCGCGGCCCATGGTTCGAGACGCCGCACAAGAGTGCAGCTCCTCACCATGAGGATTCCTTGTGGCAAGCGCGACTTTCAATACGTCTCGACGTGATACCGGCCGGCTTCGCGCATCGCTGACTTCAGCGCCGCCCAGTCGATCGCGGCGCCACGGCAGACATCGGCGAAGGCTTCGTCGACACCGGTTTCCATACCCTTCAGCCCACAGATATAGACGTGGGTATGTGGATCCCCGATCAGCCCCGCCACCACCGAAGCCTCGGTGCGGATCCGGTCCTGGACATAGATCCGCGGCTGGCCCGGCACCCGCGAGTAGCAGAAATGCTTGCCGAGCAGCTTGTCCGGCACTTTTTGCAGCGGGCCGAAATACGGCAGTTCTTCGGGACGGCGGGCGCCGAAGAACAGCAGCAACCGTCCCGGCGCCTCCGGCATCGCGCGCCGCCGCCGCTCGGTGAAGGCGCGGAACGGCGCCGATCCGGTGCCGGTGCAGATCATCAGGACATTGGCGGCGGGATCGTTCGGCAGCAGGAAGGTGGCGCCGAATGGACCGGTGACGTCGACTTTCGAGCCGCGTGGCAGGTCGCATAGATAGTTCGAGCAGATGCCGTCCGGCTCGCGCTTCACGGTGAGCGAGAGGTTATTGGCGTTCGGCTTCTCGCCGTCGCGGGAACTGGCGATGGAATAAAGCCGCACCAGATTGCCGTCCGCGGTGGTGCCGGGCGCGACGATGCCGATGCTCTGGCCTTCGAGGACCGGGAACGGCTGGTCGCCGAAATCCAGGATGATGTGGCGGATGTCGGAATCGGCCGATGCGTCGGTCAGCCGGAAATTGCCGGTCACGGTCGCCCGCGCCGGCTTGCCGCGGTTGTAGAGATTGACGGTGGGCTTAGAGGCGGAATGCGGCGCCACCGGCTTGCCACCCAGCCCCTTGCGCGCCTCTTCGAGCAGCGCGCCGATTTCATCCTCCAGCGCCTCGATGGCGCCGCTGGTGGTGCCGGCTTCGATCTCCTGCTGAACCGGCAGGTCGCTCCAGGAAAACTGCTCGTCCAGCGAATAGGGCGTGGCGACAACGCGCCAGTTGTCGATGGCGCCGGTCGGGCACGGCGCGATGCAATCCATGCAGTAATTGCAGATTTCGGCGTTGACGACATAGTTGTTGTCGTCATGGCTCACCGCATCGACCGGACAGGTCTCCTCGCAGGTGTTGCACCTGATGCAGATCTCGGGATCGATGAGATGCTGTTTGAGCGGAGCGTTCATGGGGCCTCAGGAAGAGAGCGAGTAGCGAATAGCGAGTAGGAAGACAGCCTGCTGCCGTTCTCTTTCCCTGCTCGCTATTCGCTACTCCCTATTCGCTTCTTAAGCAGCAATTTTCACATATTCGAAATCGCCGGGCTTGTTGTCGATGCCGACTTTCGGCGCCGCGATCCAGTTGGCGA
>JAQGJF010000683.1 GCA_028290765.1 Tardiphaga sp. | reverse complement strand
AAATGGATCGGCGGCCATGGCATCGCGATCGGCGGCGTCGTCGTCGATGGCGGCCGGTTCGACTGGCGCCGCTCCGGCAAATTCCCGGTTCTGACCGAGCCCTATGCGGGCTACCACGGGATGGTGTTTGACGAGCAGTTCGGTCCGGCCGCGTTCATCATGCGGGCACGCACGGAGGGGCTGCGCGACTTTGGCGCCTGTCTTTCGCCGACCAACGCCTTTCAACTGCTGCAGGGCGTCGAGACGCTGGGCGTGCGGATGGACCGCCACATCGCGAATACCCATGCCGTGCTGGAATTCCTCACCGCGAACAAGGCGGTGGACTGGGTGCTGCACCCCACGCTGGAGAGCCACCCGGATTATGAATTGGGCAAACGCCTGCTGCCGCGCGGCGCGGGTTCGATTGTCAGTTTCGGCATCAAGGGTGGACGGGCCGCAGGGCGGAAATTCATCGAGAGCCTGCGATTGATCAGCCATCTGGCCAATGTCGGCGACGCGAAGACCCTGGTCATTCATCCGGCCAGCACCACGCATCAACAGATGGATGCCGCGCAGCTGAAGGCCGCCGGCATCGGCGAGGAACTGGTGCGGCTCTCGATCGGTATCGAAGCCTCGCAGGACATCATCGAGGATTTGAGCCAGGCGCTCCGTCTGTCGCAGAAGGCTTGAGCGATGTATTTGTCCGTCAATGGCATCGAGACTTTCATCGCCACCGGGGGCCGCGCGTTCGATCCGGCCCTGCCCGCGATCGTGATGCTGCACGGCGCCGGCTTCGATCATTCGAGCTGGGCGCTGCACAGCCGATGGTTCGCCCATCACGGCCATGCGGTACTGGCCCCGGATCTGCCGGGCCACGGCCGCTCGTCAGGCGCGCCGCTCGCCAGCATCGCCGAGTTGGCCGACTGGACCGCGACCCTGATCGAACAATCCGGCGCGCCGAATGCGAAACTGGTCGGACATTCGATGGGATCGCTGATTGCGCTGGAGACCGCCGCGCGGCATCCCGCCAAGGTATCCGCGCTGGCACTGATCGGCACCGCCGCGGCGATGACCGTGGGGCCGGATCTGCTGAAGGCCGCCGAAGCCAACGACCACGACGCCATCGATATGGTGTCGATCTGGGGACTCGGCTTCCACGCCGAACTGGGCGGCAGCCTCGCACCCGGGGTCTGGATGCATGGCGGCGCCCAGCGCGTTCTCGAGGCCGCCGGGCCCGGCGTACTGTTCGGCGACCTTGCCGCCTGCAACGCCTATCAGAACGCGCTCGCCGCGGCGGCACAGATCAAGGTGCCGACCACGCTCATTCTCGGCGAACGCGACATGATGACTCCGGCGAGGGCCGGGAAGGCGCTGGCAGCGGCGCTGCCGAACGCCCACACCGTCATTTTGCCGGGCGCCGGTCACATGATGATGGCGGAACGGCCCGACGAAGTGCTTGCGGCGCTGCGGCGTTAGCCGTGAACTGCTGGCCCCGTCCCGATCACCACGCAGGCAGCACAGCACCCTTGAACTTGGTGAGAATGAAGTCGCGGATTTCCGGCGTCTGGTAGCTCTCGACCAGGATCTTCACCCAGGGCTTGTCCTTGTCGACGGCGCGCACCGCGATAACATTGGCGTAGGGGCCTTTCGGATCCTCGCGCAGGATGGCGTCCTTGACCGGATCGAGACCTGCCTGCGTGGCGTAGTTCGTATTGACCGCGGCGGCATCGACGTCGTCGAGGGTGCGTGGGGTCTGTGCCGCGTCGATCTCAACGATCTTCAGCTTCCTCGGATTCTCGACGATATCGGCGACGCTCGGCTTGAACCCGACGCCGTCCTTCAACTTCAAAGCTCCCTTGTCGCGCAGCAGCAGGAGAACGCGGCCCCCATTGGTCGGATCGTTGGGGATGGACAGCGATCCGCCTTGCGGAATGGCGTCCCAGCTCTTGTACTTCTTCGAGTAGATGCCAATCGGAAAATTGACGGTGAATCCGACGGATTCAATCTTGTAACCGCGGTCGGCCTTCTGGTTGTCGAGATACGGCTGGTGCTGGAACGAATTTGCCTGGAGGTCGCCGGCTTCCAGGGCAGCGTTGGGCACCACATAGTCCGAAAACTCGACAATCTGGATATCAAGTCCGTTCTTTGCCGCGACCGGCTTTACCGCTTCAAGGATCTGCGCATGCGGGCCGGCGGTGGCACCAACCTTGATGGTCTCGGCGGCGAGCGGGCCGGCAGCGGCGGCCAATACAAATATTGATAGAATGAGCTTACGCAGGGACATCTTTTCTTCCTGTCTTGTGGAGCTGTGGCGCTCACGAATTGCGGGCACGCTTGTCGAATCTTCGAGCGATGAACTCGCCAAGGGTCTGCACTCCCTGGACCAGCACGATGAGGACGATCACGACGGTGGCCATCACCTCCGGCATGAAGCGCTGGTAGCCGTAGCGAATGCCGAGATCGCCGAGCCCGCCGCCGCCGACGGCGCCGACCATCGCGGAGTAGCCGATCAGGCTGACCGCCGTCAGGGTCAGCGCGAGCGTCACGGCCGGCAGCGCTTCCGGCAGCAGCACCTTCTGGACGATCTGAAGTGGGCTCGCACCGAATGCCCGCGCGGCCTCGACCAGGCCTTGATCGACCTCGCGAATGGCCGCCTCGATCACGCGGGCGATGAAGGGAATCGCAGCAATCGTCAAGGGAACCACTGCCGCTCGCGTGCCGATCGAAGTTCCCGCGATCAGCCTCGTCAACGGGACGATCGCCACGACCAGAATGATGAACGGCGTTGAGCGCGTTGCGTTGACGATGAGGCCCAGGATTCGATTGGCAGCCGGTGCCGGAAACAGCTCATTGGCGCGACTGGTAGCCAGAAAGATGCCGAGCGGCAGCCCGAACAGCGTTCCAAACGTGCCAGCCAAGGCAACCATGGTCAACGTATCGAGGGTGGACCAGGCGATCAGTTGCATCAATTCAGGCGACATAGCCAAGGTGCTCCACGGTGTTGCTGCCGGCCTTCAACTCACCAATGATTTTGCCGAGAATATCGGGCTCGGCTGCGACGGATACGATGAGCGTGCCGAACGGACGGTCGGCAATCGTTTCGACCTGGCCGTGCAGGATGTTCACATCGATGCCGTAGGCGCGCGATACGCGCGACAGCACCGGCCGATCGGCCTCGCCGCCGGTGAACGCAATACGCAGAATGGCGCTCTCGCCCGGCCGGTATTCAGGCTTTATTTTCGCCAGCAACCAGTCCGGCGTGTTGCCGCCGGTGACGGATCCGACAAACTTCTTCGTCGTCTCGTGGCGCGGATTTGAAAAGATCTCATAGGTCGTCCCCTGTTCGACGATACGCCCGCTTTCCATCACCGCGACGCGATCCGCCAGCTTCTTGACCACCGACATTTCGTGGGTGATGAACAGGATGGTGAGGTTGAATTCCGCGTTGATCTGCTTCAGCAGCGACAGAATCTGGCCGGTGGTTTCCGGATCGAGGGCCGAAGTGGCCTCGTCCGACAGCAGCACTTTCGGTTTCGTCGCCAGCGCCCGCGCAATGCCGACACGCTGCTTTTGGCCACCGGACAGCTCCGCGGGATACCGGTCGCGCTTGTCGGTGAGCCCGACCATCGCCAGCAGCGGCTCGACGATGCCCGGAATATCCTTGCGGGGATAGCCCGCGATCTCGAGCGGGAGCGCGATGTTTTCGAACGCCGTGCGCGACGACAGCAGATTGAAATGCTGGAAGATCATCCCGATCGAGCGGCGTGCGTGACGCAATGCGCGCTCATCGAGCGCACCGATATCCGTACCGTTGACGCGAACATGGCCGCTGGTGGGATGCTCAAGGCCATTGATCAGCCGAATGAGGGTTGATTTTCCGGCGCCGCTTCTGCCGATCACGCCAACGATGGCGCCCTCGGGGACCTTCAGGTCGATCTCGTCGACGGCCACGACCTCCGCCGAGTCGCTGCGCGACGGAAAGACCTTGCGGACGCCATCGAAAGCGATGACGGGTCGATGCAATGGCTCGATCGAAAGCACCGGCGCTCCGGTCTGTTTTGGCAATGGAGCGTTCATAGAATGCTAATTCTGTGCGGCTGTGAAGGATTGGCTGGCGCCCGCTGGAACCAGAAAATTACGAGATTTGCGCGGTATTTCAACCACATGACCAACAAAACGATATCCGTGCGCTTTCCGGACTTATAAGGGGCACAAGACTGCCGAAAGGTCCGTGTGCCCAGCACTTTTTGCCCCCGACCGCTGCCATTCGTGAGCGCTGTGCCCCATCATATCGGGCGCGCCGGTCTCGGCTTCGTGCCCGAGGATCGGCAGATCTTTCCGCGGATCATACCGTCGAGGACAATCTGATCATCGGCCGGATGGCCCGAGATCAAAGCCCGTGCAGCGTCATCAAGAGCACCGGTCGCAACGATCCGGCCGTAGCACGAGGGGCGTTCAGAAATGAAGGCCTGCGCGAACTGGATATTCGCGGAACAGAGCAATTCGTCGTTTTTGAAGAACGCTGGCGCTCCCTAGCGGAATCGAACCGCTGTTTTCGCCGCGAGAGACGGCTACTTTGGTCATTGGCGGACATCGGCGAACGCCAAAGACCATTGATTTTATTAGATTTTTTATATTCGCCTGGTACGCTAGGAGAACGTTCAAACACACTTTTCCGTACAATTTCCGTACGCTGATCATGGCTCGAACCGTCAGAAACGCAAAAATCGACAGTAGGTCCGCTCGTGCAAAGCTCGCTCGCCGGCGCGAACCGCACTGGACCGTGCTCGCGGAAGGCTGCGCCCTTGGCTATCGCAAAGGAGTGAATGGCGGAACGTGGATCGCACGCTATCGGGATACCACCGGCCGCCAACATTACGAAGCGCTAGGGCCCAGCGACGATATCGCTGATGCCAACGATCGAACCATTTTCTCCTTCGCACACGCGCAGCAACGAGCTCAGATTTTCTTTCAAAGGAAGCAACAGACAGCTGCTCAGGGGTATAGCGTCGCCGATGTACCGATCACCGTCACAGAAGCATTGGAAGACTATTTCGCTACCTACATGCGTCGCGGCGGCAGCAAGGCTTACAGGGATTCGA
>JAQGJF010000677.1 GCA_028290765.1 Tardiphaga sp. | reverse complement strand
GTCTGCAGCGCCTCGATCGGCGTGCCGGCGGCGATGCGGCCCATGACCGGCACGGCCACCGGACGGCTGCCGTCGTCGTCCGACGCCACGCTGGAAGCGCGGACCTTGCCGAGCGTGCCTTCGATGACGCTGGGCGTGAAGCCGCGGCGGCCGTTGCCGCCGCCGCTGCCCGAAAGTTCCGGCAGCTTGATGACTTCGATGGCGCGGGCGCGATTGGCAGGCGGCGGATGAAGCCGCGCTCTTCCAGCGCGGTAATCAGGCGGTGGATGCCGGACTTGGAGCGCAGATCCAGCGCATCCTTCATCTCGTCGAATGATGGGGGAACGCCGGCTTCTTTCAGCCGCTCGTTGATGAATCGCAGGAGTTCATACTGTTTGCGCGTGAGCATCTCGACCAATCCCCGATGTTGCGGTCGCCCGCTGAATTTTGTCGCCCGCAGAATTTCCGATCAGAGTCGTTTCCGACCAGACCCGATACCGAATCTCAGAAACAAATCATGAACGAACACTATATGTTCCATATGTGTTCCGCAACGATTAATTTTACGTCAACGAGGAGAAGGTTTCGCTACAGCGGCAGCCGGAAGACGCTGCAGGGCGAGCCGGCGGTCGCCGCCGGCGCGAACGGCGGACGGATCACCAGCGCCTGCGCGAACGACAGATTGGCCAACAGCGAACTGTCCTGGTGATTGACCGGTGTCGCGACCAGCGTGCCGTCCGCGCGTGTCTCGAGGCGCGCGCGCAGATAATCTTCCCGCAGATCATTGGCCGCAAGATCGCGCCCGAGCAGCGCCAGTTCGCTGCGATGATGGACATCGCTTCGTCCCGACAGCGCGCGGATCAGGGGCGCCAGGAACAGGAAGGCGCAGACATAGGACGACACCGGATTGCCGGGCAGGCCGATCACGCGCATCGCGCCGAGACGGCCATGCATCATCGGTTTGCCCGGACGCATCGCGATCTTCCAGAACGCCATCTCGACGCCCTCGGCTTCCAGCGATTGCTTGACTAGGTCGTGATCGCCGACCGACGCGCCGCCGGTGGTGACGAGAATATCGGCGCCGCTGTCGCGGGCGCGGCGGATGCCGTCGGTGGTGGCCGCCACGGTATCGGCGGCGATGCCGAGGTCGACGGTCTCGGCGCCTTCCGCGCGCGCCAGTGCGCGCAGCGCATAACCGTTGGAATAGACGATCTGTCCGGGGCCGGGCGTGATGCCCGGCATCACCAGTTCATCGCCGGTGGCGAGCACCGCTACTTTCGGGGCGCGGCAAACCAAAAGCTGCGGATGGTTCATGCCGGCCGCCAGCGACAAATCGCGGTCGGTGAGGCGAGAGCCGGCGCGCAACAGCACGTCGCCCTGCTTGAAGTCGATGCCGGCCGGGCGGATGTTCCTGCCGGTCGATGCGGCCTCGTTGACGGTGACGCCGTCGCCGTCGCGAACCGTGTCCTCCTGGATCACCACGGCGTCGGCGCCGTCGGGAACGACGCCGCCGGTGAAAATCCGCACCGTCTCGCCGGCGCGCAGCGCGGTGTCGAACGGTCGTCCGGCCGCGACCTCGCCGATGATTTTCAGCCGCGCCGGCACGCTCAAAACGTCGGCGGCGCGCACCGCATAGCCGTCCATCGCCGACATCGCCTGCGGCGGCTGGGTCCGTCGGGCCGTCACATCGGACGCCAGCACGCGGTGATAGGCCGCGTCGAGCGCGACGGTTTCCCCGGGCAACGCCGTGGCGCCGGCGAGAACCGCGGACAATGCGTCGGCAACCGGCATCAGCGCCACGGGCAATTCTCCTTGAACGAATTAGAGACCCAATGCGGCGAGGGCAGCCGCCACATCACGTATCGAGGTCACGTGAACGGCCTTCAATCCCCGGTCCCGCGCGCCTTCGATGTTTTCCATCAGGTCGTCGAAGAACACGATGCGTGCGGCGGGCACGCCGATCGCCTTCACCACATGATCATAGGCGTCGGCGTCGGGTTTTCGAAGCCCGATCGTCGACGACAGAAAGACTTCGCGGAAATGGCCGAGCACCTCGGCAAAATGCCGCGAAAAATGCACCTCATGGGCGCGGTTGGTGTTGGAGAACGCATAGAGCGGCACACGCTGCTTGGCGCGCGCGAGCAGCGGCGCAATGCCTTCCATCTCGCCGACGAAGATCGCGTTCCAGCCCTCGAGAAACTGCTGATCGGAAACCTCGATACCAAGCGTGCTGCGCAGGTTGGCGAAGAACGCGGCGTCGTCGACATGGCCGCGCTCATGGCCCTTGTAGACGTCGTCGCGAACATAGCGCGCCAGCAGATCGGCGGGATCGCGGCCGGCGTGCCCGGCCCAGAGGGCGACCGCCCGGTTGAAGTCGATGTCGATCACGACCCGGCCGAGATCGAACAGCAATGCGTCGGCGGAGCCGGGAGTGAGGAGATCTGTCATCGGTGTCGTGTACAAAAATCGGGGCAGGGGGGCAATGGCGGGGCGGGCGACGAAGTTCTCGTCTATTCGATGACGTCGTCCGCGAGAGCCAGCAGCGTCGGCGGAATCTCGAGACCTATGGTTTTGGCGGTCTTCAGATTGATCACCAGCGGGTAGCGCGTCGGTTGCTCGAACGGCAGTTCGGCCGGTTTCGCGCCCTTGAAGATGCGATCGACCAATGCCGCGGCGCGCTCGAACGACTCGGTCAGGTCGGGGCCATACGACATCAACCCGCCGTCGCGAACCAGGAAGTCGTACTCGTACATTGCCGGCAATCGCCTGGCGGCGGCGAATTCGAATACCCGCTTGCGGTTGAGATTGGTCAGCGCATCGGCGACCATCAGGATGGCATCCGGCGGCTCGGCGGTCATGGCGGCAAAGGCTTCGTTGAAATCGTCCGGCTCGCGGACGCCCAGAGCCTGGACGGCGAACCCCATCGACTGGGCGGATTTGGCCGACGCCTCATAACGCAGCGTCATGCCGAGGTCGTCCTTGTTCCAGAGCATCGCCACCTTTTGCAGCTTCGGCGACATCTCCTTCAACAGCGAAAGCCGCTTTGTCGTCAGCGCGGTCGCCACGTCAGAAATGCCCGTCACGTTGCCGCCGGGATGCGCCAGGCTGTC
>JAQGJF010000647.1 GCA_028290765.1 Tardiphaga sp. | reverse complement strand
CAATCTCGGAACGATGTGCTTCAACGGACAAGGCGGTCCAAGAGATCTGGTCCGTGCGCATATGTGGTATAATCTGGCAGCCGCGCATGGGGATCCGGATGCCATCCAGGAAAGAGCATCGGTCGCTCACTTGATGAGTGCCGGTCAAATCGCGAGGGCACAGCAGATGGCCTCGGACCGGCAAGATGCCTTTCCATAGGTGTTACGGGATGTCCGAAAACGGCGTCGAGACACCGATCGCTCAACGTATTCCATATCTGTCGTGATCGCACCGGAGCCATGGTTCCCGCCTCGGAACAAATCAGCCTTCGCGGGCTTGAATCTCGATCGTGTCGTGTGCGTTGCAGCGATGAAATGAGAGTCGGCAAATGTTCCTGATGGGACTTGGAGCGCTGCTCGTTCTCGGCGGTCTCCTGTACATGGTACGCACGGCTATCTGGCGGGGACCGCTTAGCGGCCAGGACTCCTCCCGGCCAACGCGCGAGACTCTGGAGCCGCCACGACGCGGCGTGACATTCCTGGGGCTCGGAACGAACTGGCCGGGCCTTCTCCTGATGGCCGTCGGTGCCATTCTTCTGGTGTCGGGGACCAGCTTCTAGCCTGTTGCGGAGGTGCGTGGTGTCCTGATGGCCACCAGCCCCGCGTCCGTTTCCTTTAACCTGAAGTCTCACGGTGTTGGCCTGCCGCCGTGCCGGCGTGGGCGGTCGATTGCCGCGAATGGAAATGGATCCGGCTGGAATGACGGGAGTTCCAAAACGGGACGCTCGCGCGATGCGGGGATTCCGACATCTTTAATCAATTGGTTCGCACCATTGCCTGGGGCAGAAGCCACAGGTGTATCATGCGTAACAACCGTGATGTCGCTCCCGAGCGATTCCTCGTCCTTGCCGCAGCCGGCTTCGCGCTGCTGTGCTGCGGCTTGATCGCGGTCGCGTTCAGCTGAATGTGCCGCGGCGCTGTCTTTACAGCGTGAGGCTCCGCATCGCTTCCGCTTGATCGCGCAACGAGGGACGAAGTCTGACACGCAACAGCGATTCTCGTTGGACATGCGAGCTACTTTGGATTGTATTGACGCCGTCAAAAAGGCTGTTCAGCCGGCTCGCCGGATGTGAATCGATCGCAGCGTTTGCGTACCCCGCGATGATCCGGCACGACACAAGCGCACGTCGAGACGTTGCGCGCGGCATCACGACCGCTTCTTGCGGCCTCGCAACGTCATTGCCACGAAGGGTGCCGACCTCATTTGAAGGATCACACACATGGCGACCACGATTGGAAGTTTGATCACACTCGATGGGCAATTCACGGATTGGCCGCTCAACGATTCCCTGATGGGGCCGGCCAACACCGTCGCCGGGTACCAGGTCTACGGCGCGCTCCTCAACGACGCGACGTCGGGCAAGAATTATGTGATCGGCATCAACGCCACCGTCGCGACCGATCCGGTCATCGCCGCCAATACCTTCATCTATTTGAATACGGACCAGAATAAAGCGACCGGGTTTACCCCGTTCGGCAGCGTCGGCGCCGAGTATTACGTGCAGTTCGCCCTCGATTCGAATAGCGTGCTTCAGCCCTATCTCTACGCGGTGACCTCCGGCGGCGTGGCCACCCAGCTCAACGGCGGGGCGCCGCTGAATTTCGGCGCCTCCAGCAATGGCGAGAGCGTCGAAATCGCCGTCCCGCAGACGCTGTTGATTCCATCCGGCGGCACCGCGCCCAGCTCGATCAATTTCGCGGCGCTGATCAACAACGGGGTAGCTGCTCTTCCCGGCGATTTCGCCAGCAGCCCGCAATACACCATCGTTGATCCCGCTACGGTCACCCCGCCCACCACGATCGGAAACCTGATCACGCTCGATGGGCAATTCGCCGATTGGCCCGCGGCCGACGCCGTCGAGCGGCCGGGGAACACAGTCACCAACTATCAGCTTTATGGTGCTCTCCTCACCGATGCGACGCTCGGCAAGAATTATGTGATCGGTATCGAAGCGGCTGTCACCACAGATCCGGCGATCGCCGCGAACACCTTCATCTATCTGAACACGGACCAGAATACAGCGACCGGCTATTCCCCGTTCGGCATCGTGGGCGCCGAGTATTACGTGCAGTTCTCCCCCGACACCAATGGCGTGCTGCAGCCCTATCTGTACGCGGTCACATCCGCCGGCGTCGCCACCCAGCTCAATGGCGGGGCGCCGCTCCATTTCGGCACTTCCAGCAACGGCGAAAGCATCGAAGTCGCCATCCCGCAGGCGCTGTTGACGCCGTCGGGCGGCGCCGCGCCGACCTCGATCAATTTTTCGGCCCTGATCAACAACGGGGCCGCCGCGCTGCCCGGCGATTTCAGCAACAGCCCACAATACGTCATCACCGATCCCTCGACGCTGGTCCCGGTCAACAGCGCCATCAAGAAGGTCGGCATCGTCTATTCGGCGACGACCGCGGCACTGTATTTCGGCGGCGGGGCGGCCGGTCAAACGGCCTATGCCGATCTGTTCATGGCGGCCCAGCATCAGGCGGCAGCCGCCGGCGTCTCCTATGACCTCCTGAGCGAGGCCGACCTCACCAATGTCGCCAAGCTCTCGCAATACAGCGCGCTGGTTTTCCCGTCGATGGAGGATGTCCAGTCGAGCCAGGTCTCCGCAATCGTCAGCGCCCTGAGCCATGTGGTCTACGACTATCATGTGCCGATCATCACGGCGGGCAACTTCCTGACCAATGACCAGACCGGTGCGGCGCTGCCCGGGAATTCCTATGCCAATATGCAGACGCTGCTTAACGT
>JAQGJF010000644.1 GCA_028290765.1 Tardiphaga sp. | reverse complement strand
CCGCCGGCGGCCAGTGCATCCGCTTCCCCGTCACCGACGTCCGGGTGTTCACCGGACGCACTTCGATGGGCGTGCGCGGCATTGCGTTGCCCGAAGGGGACAAGCTGATCTCGCTGACCATCCTGCGCCACATGGACGCCGACGCGGAAGAGCGCGCGGCTTATCTACGCCGCGCCAATGCGGTGCGGCGTGGCGGGGTCGAAGAGGAGGCGGGCACCGACGGCGAGGAGGCAACCGGCGCCATCGAGCTCGGCGAGCAGCGTTACGTGGAAATGTCCGCCAGCGAGCAATTCGTGCTGACCATCAGCGAGAACGGCTACGGCAAGCGGTCGTCGTCGTTCGAATACCGGACCACCGGCCGCGGCGGAAAAGGCATCGTCGCGATGTCCGTGAACAACCGCAACGGCAAGCTGGTGGCGTCCTTCCCGGTGGAAGACGACGATCAGATCATGCTGGTGACCGACAAGGGCCAGTTGATCCGCTGCCCGGTCGGCGGCATCCGCGTCGCCGGCCGCTCCACCCAGGGCGTCATCGTGTTCGATACCGCCGAGGACGAGCATGTGGTCTCGGTCGAGCATATCGGCGATGACGGCGAGAATGGCGAGAACGGCAACGGCAGCTGAGCGGCGAATAGGCAGTAGTGAGTAGCGGATAGAACGTGAGCCGTGACTGTTCGCTACTCCCTATCCGCTATTCGCCCGCTTAAATCTCGATCTCGGTGCCGAACTCGACAACCTGTCCGGTCGGCACCCCGAAGAATGCGGCGGAGCGTTCGGCGTTGCGCTGCAGGAACGCGAACAGGGTTTCGCGCCACACCCACATGCCCGGGATATCCTCGCTGGGAATGATGGTCTCGCGGCCGATGTAATAGGTGATGTCGGTGAGGTCGATGCCGGGCAGCTTGCCCTGGCTGCAGGCCAGCCGGAGGCCCTCGTAGATCGTGGGATACTGCATGAAGCCGTAATGCAGGATGACGCGGGTGATGCCCGGAATGACCTCGATCACCTCGGCGCGATCCTCATCGGCGATGCGCGGTTGTTCTTCGATCAGCACCGTGACCAGCACCACCCGCTGGTGCAGGACGTGGTTGTGCTTGACGAATTGCGTCAAGGCGAGCGGCACGCCTTTGGCGGCGGAGGCCAGGAACACCGCGGTGCCGTCGAGCCGCCCCTGGCATTTGGTGATGGCGGTCTCGATCAGGTCTTCCTCCGGCTGCCGCAACTTGCCGCGGGCTCTTTCGACCAGCCTGACGCCGCTGCGCCAGGTCAGCATCAGGAAGGCGACGACAGCCGCCAGCAGCAGCGGAAACCAGCCGCCCTCGAACAGTTTCGTCGAGTTCGCCGCGAAGAAGATGGCGTCGATCACGAAGAAGAAGCCGTTGACCGCGATCACCAGGATTGGCGGATAGCCCCACTGGATCGCCACCAGGGCGGCCAGCAGCGTGGTGATCGCCATCAGCAGCGACACCGCGATGCCGTAGGCGCCGGCGAGCGCGTCCGAGGTGCCGAAGCCGACCACGGCGCCCAGCGTTGCCGCCGCCAGCAGCCAGTTCACCAGCGGCACGTAGATCTGGCCCATGGCATGGCTGGTGGTGTGGCGGATCTGCATCCGCGGCAGGAAGCCGAGCTGGATCGACTGCTGAGTCAGCGAAAACACCCCGGAAATGATCGCCTGCGAGGCGATGACGGTGGCGAGGGTGGCGAAGGCGACCAGCGGATAATGCAGCCAGTCCGGCGCGAGTTGGTAGAACGGATTGTCGATCGCTGAGGGATCGGTGATCAGCAATGCGGCCTGGCCGAAATAGTTGAGCACGAGAGCAGGAAGCGCGATCACGAACCAGGCCAGCCGGATCGGTATCCGGCCGAAATGCCCCATATCGGCATACATCGCTTCGCCGCCGGTCACCGCGAGAAACGCGGCGCCGAGAATGGCAAACGAGACGTGAAAGTCCTGGTGAATGAGAAATTCAAAAGCGTAGAGCGGGCTTAACGCCGCCAGGACGCGGGGTGACTGGATAATGCCGTGGATTCCGAGCAGAGCGAGGACGGCAAACCACCCCAGCATCACCGGCCCGAAGATTCCGCCGATGAAGCCGGCGCCTTTTTTCTGCACCACAAACAGCCCGATCAGGATGACGATGGTCAGCGGCACCACGGCGGGGGCCAGCGACGGCGCGTCGACCTTCAATCCTTCGATGGCGCTGAGTACCGAGATCGCCGGCGTGATGGCGCCGTCGCCATAGAGCAGGGCGGCACCGACAAGCCCGACGATCAGGAGTTGCGCCCGCCATGTTCCGGGTTTTGCGTTCCTGGCGGAGAGCAGGGCCAGCAGCGCGACAATGCCGCCTTCACCGCGGTTGTCGGCGCGCAGGATCAGCCATGCGTATTTCAGCGAAATGATCAGGATCAGCGCCCACAGGATCAGTGAGACCACGCCGAGGGTTGCATCGTGGCTTAGCGGACCGCCATGGGCGGCGGCCTTGGCGGCCTCCTTGAGCGCATACAGGGGACTGGTTCCGATGTCGCCATAGACGACGCCAAGCGCCCCGACCGTCGCCGTAATTGGAATGGCGCTTGAGCGGCCCGGAGCCCCGGTTGGAATGGCAGTCACTGGCGCCCCCGAGGCTGTCGCGCCGACCGCAACCCCGCAGTCGGACTGGACGCGATGCCTCCCCAGTCTGCGACTCTGCGCCGCAAATTACTATGGGATTTGTCCGGGCGGTGCCCGGTGTCCCCCACATCTGACCGTCATCCGGAAGTACGCCGAACCCGAGGCAGGCTATTTCGCGAACCTCGGCTCCGTTACACCACTGGAATCGAAAAGCCCTCAGGGGGCATCCCGAGGGCTTCGATAAGAGCAAACTTTGAAGTTTATCTTGGCAGGTATCTTGTCAGGTATCTTGGAAGGTATTTCGGTAGGCTCAGCGACGAACGGCGGTTACGAGCCGGGCTTCGCGGATGGTGGGAGTCTTGGTGGCGGCGTTACGCAGGCAGGAGGCCTCGAAGTTCGGCCAAGCCTGCTCCGAGCAGTTACGGCCGACCAGACGGATATCCAGGCGATCACCCTTGGCGAGAGCCACGGGCACGCTGGCTTCGACCTGCGGGGCAAAGCCGGGCAGGATGGTAAGTGCGGCTGCGATGAACGCCGCGATTGCAATTGCCGAAAGAGCCTTGATCATGACGGTCCCCTGTCATTTGGGCCTTTTTGGCCCGGTTTCGCATTTGGGCCTTTTGGCCCGATCTGTTTTGTCGCTTCCCGTTGCTGTCTGAATACGTAGCGCCCGTTTCAGGAGTTCTTCGTGGGCGGGCGAATGTGGTTTCGTCGCGCCCCTTAATTGTTTCATCCGCTTCCGCGCGACGAAACATTGCGCCGGAAAGTGCAATGTTTTCAGATACGTCGCCCGCTCCCCCTGTAGACGCGCTCACCCCGGATTGGTTCGAGGGACACCAAAAATAAAGAACTTCATGGAAAGCGATTGGGGCGGGAACCAAGTCGGCTTGCGGCTCCCCATGGAGCGCGGTAGACGAGGGCATGCCCCGCATCGCGCTCTATCCCGGCTCATTCGATCCCGTCACCAATGGCCATCTCGATGTGGTCAGGCACGCGGTCGGCCTGTGCGACCGCCTGATCGTCGCGATCGGCGTTCATCCCGGAAAAAAGCCGCTGTTTTCGACGCAGGAGCGGCTCGATATGGCCGAGGCGGTGTTTGCCCCCATTGCGTCCGCGGCCGGCTGCGCCTTCGGTTGCACGACTTACGACAACCTTACGGTCACCGCGGCGCAGAAGGCCGGTGCCACCATCATGATCCGCGGCCTGCGCGATGGCACCGACCTCGATTACGAAATGCAAATCGCCGGCATGAACGAAACCATGGCGCCGGACGTGCACACGGTATTCGTACCGGCGTCGGTGAACGTCCGCCCGATCACCGCCACACTGGTGCGTCAGATCGCTGCCATGGGCGGCGACGTCTCGGCCTTCGTTCCGCCGTCGGTTGCCTTACACCTCAAGACCAAATTCGCCGGCTAGCCGGCTTTCTCTGATCCGGAGTTTTTATGATCCGAATTCTCAGCCTGATCGCTGCGCTGATTTGCGCGGCCCCCGCAATGGCCCAAACGCTTCCGGCCGGTCTCGACAAGGCCAACGCCATCGTGATCGACACCACCAAGGGTCGCGTCATCTTCAAGCTGCGGCCCGACATCGCGCCCCAGCATGCCGAGCGCATCAAGCTGTTGGCGCGGGAGGGCTATTACAACAACGTGCCGTTCCATCGCGTCATCGAAGGCTTCATGGCGCAGACCGGCGACGGCAAGAATTTCAACGGCACCGGCGGCTCGAAATATCCCAACGTACCCGCCGAGTTCTCCAACGTGCCGTTCAAGCGCGGTATCGTCGGCATGGCGCGTTCCAGCGAACCGAATTCGGCGAATTCGCAGTTCTTCATCATGTTCGCCGACGGCTCGTCGCTGAACGGCAAGTATACGGTGGTGGGCGAAGTGGTGTCCGGCATGGATGTGGTCGACAAGATCAAGCGCGGCGAACCGGTCGTCGATCCCGACAAGATGGTGAAGGTGCAGGTGGCTTCCGATATCAAATGAGGTTTCGTCATGCCGCGCCGCTGGTTTTGGATTTTTGCTTTGCTGATCCTGGCGTGCAGCATCCCGACCGATCTGATGTCGGCCGGGGGCATCACCATCAACCGGGTCGACAACATCGACGAATTGTTTGCACGGATCCGGCAGTGCTGGCAGCCGCCGAAACTGCCGGAGGGGCACCCCGGCATGCAGATTACGGTGCTGTTCATGCTGACCCGAACCGGACAGATCTTCGGCAAGCCGAAAATTACCTTTGAGTCACCTGAGGCAACCGAAACCGAGAGCGTTCTTTACCGAACCGCGGTCATGGAGACATTGCAACGCTGCACCCCGATGCCATTTACCGATGGCATGGGCGGCGCCGCCGCGGGAAAACCCATCCGCTTCCGGTTTGACGACCGCCGAAACTTACCCAAACCCATAGAGAAGAGAGCATGGCTGACAACGACAACACTTTGATCCTCGAGACCACCCAGGGAACCGTGACCATCGAGATGCGGCCCGATCTGGCGCCGGGCCATGTGGCACGGATCAAAGAACTGGTCCGCGAAGGCTTTTACGACGGTATCGTGTTCCATCGCGTCATCGACGGCTTCATGGCGCAGACCGGATGCCCGCAGGGCACCGGCACCGGCGGCTCCGGGCAAAAGCTCAAGGCCGAATTCAACGACGAGCCGCATGTGCGCGGCACCACCTCGATGGCGCGCGC
>JAQGJF010000626.1 GCA_028290765.1 Tardiphaga sp. | reverse complement strand
CTCCCCACAAGGGGGAGGTATAAGAAAGAGCTGCGGCATCGCCCATTTTCATTTGCGCGTGAGCGGGACGTTTCGCCGCAACCAGCCTCATGACCTGGATGATACCTTACGGAAAACCCGGCACAATCGGTCGAATCCTCGCCTTATATTGCGCCTCTAATCGCGGTTTCGGAACCCACAGGAACATCAGCTTTGGCGATTACCCGACGACGTCTTCTTGCGAGCGGCGCCTATGCCGCGATGGCCCCCGCTCTGGGCGCCGCCGGCCTCTCTGCCATCGACGCGGCCCATGCCCAGCCGGCCGGCGAGATGGTTTGGCGGCACGGGCTTTCGCTGTTCGGCGAGGTCAAGTACCCCGGCGATTTCAAGCGGTTCGACTACGTCAATCCCGAGGCCCCGAAAGGCGGCGTGGCGCGGCAGATCGCCATCGGCACGTTCGACAATTTCAACATCGCGGTCTCCGGCGTGAAGGGATCGCTCGCACCGGCGGTCTCGCTGATCTACGAAACCCTGATGGCCCGGGCCCAGGACGAGGCGGCCACCGAATATGGGTTGCTGGCGGAGGCAGCGGCGCATCCGGACGATTTCTCGTGGGTCAAATACCGGCTCCGTGAGAACGCCCGCTGGCATGACGGCAAGCCGGTGACCCCCGAAGACGTCATTTTCTCGATCACCGCGCTGAAGAAATACAGCCCGATGTACGGTTCGTATTACCGGCACGTGACCAAGGCCGAAAAGACCGGCGATCGCGAGATCACCTTCACGTTCGACCAGCCCGGTAACCGCGAACTGCCGACCATCGTCGGCGAACTCACGGTACTGCCGAAGCACTGGTGGGAAGGCACCGACGACCAGGGCCGCAAGCGCGACATTTCCGCCACCACGCTGGAGAAGCCGCTGGGCTCCGGGCCCTACCGCATCAAGGAGTTCGTGCCGGGGCGCACGGTGATGCTGGAACGGGTCAAGGATTATTGGGGCGCCAACGTCCCCGCGAACGTCGGCCAGAACAATTTCGACGAGCTTCGTTACGAATTCTTCCGGGACAATCTCGTCGCGCTGGAAGCTTTCAAGGCCGACGGGGCGGACTGGATCGCCGAGAACTCGGCGAAGCAGTGGGCGACGGCGTATGACTTTCCCGCGATCACCGAGAAGCGGGTGATCAAGGAGGAATTTCCGATCAATGATTCCGGCCGGATGCAGGCGTTTGTTCTCAACCTGCGTCGCGACCTGTTCAAGGACGCGCGGCTGCGGCGCGCCTTCAACTATGCCTTCGATTTCGAGGAGATGAACAAGCAACTGTTCTTCGGCCAGTACAAGCGGATCAACAGCTACTTCGAGGGAACGGAGCTGGCCTCGTCCGGACTTCCGCAGGGACGGGAGCTCGAATTTCTCGAGACCGTGCGCGACAAGGTGCCGGCGGAATTGTTCACCACCCCCTACAGCAATCCGGTCGGCGGTAATCCGGAAGCGGTACGCGCCAATCTCCGCGAGGGTACAAGGCTGCTGAAAGAAGCCGGCTTCGAAGTGCGCGAGCGCAAGCTGGTGGATGCGGCGGGGAAGCCGGTCACCGTCGAAATCCTGGTGCAGGATCCGTCGTACGAGCGCATCGCGTTGTTCTACAAGCCGTCGCTGGAACGGCTCGGCATCACCGCATCGGTCCGCACCGTCGATGACGCGCAATATGAAAACCGGGTCCGCGGCTTCGATTTCGATATCATCATCTCGGGCTGGGGCGAGTCGCTGTCGCCGGGCAACGAGCAGCGCGAGTACTGGGGATCGGCGGCTGCCGACCAGCCCGGCTCGCGAAATATGATCGGCATCAAGAATCCGGCCGTCGACGCGCTGATCGACAAAGTGATCTTTGCCAAGGATCGCGCCACGCTGGTCGCCGCGACCAGGGCGCTCGACCGGGTCCTGCTGTGGAATTTCTATCTGGTTCCGCAATATACCTACGGGTTTTCCCGTTACGCGCGGTGGGATCGTTTCAGCCATGCGGAGCCGCCGCCAAAATACGGCCGTTCCGGGCTGCCGACGCTGTGGTGGTACGACGCCGACAAAGCTGCCAAGATCGGCAAACGATCTTGAGGAGTGTTTCGCGCATGGCGCAGCCCAACCGTCGACATGTGCTTGGTCTTGGTATCGGCGCCGTTGGCGCGATGGTGTTTCGACCGGCGCTGGCGGAGGGGGAGGCCGGCACTGAGGCCCAGGCCTTGTCGAGTCACGGTCTTTCGGTGTTCGGCGATCTGAAATACCCGCCGGACTTTCACCACTTCGACTATGTCAATCTGGCCGCGCCGAAAGGCGGCGTGTTCTCGACCATTCCCTCGGTGCGCACCAACAACCAGTCCTATCAGACCTTCAATTCGCTCAACGCCTTCATCCTGAAGGGCGAGGGCGCGCAGGGCATGGACCTGACCTTCGCGACGCTGATGGCACGCGCCGCCGACGAACCCGACGCGATGTATGGGCAGGTCGCGAAGTCGGTGCAGATTTCGCCCGACAAGCTGGTCTATCGCTTCACGCTGCGGCCCGAGGCGCGGTTTCACGACGGCTCGAAGCTCACCGCCCATGACGCCGCCTTTTCGCTGACGACGCTCAAGGCCAAGGGGCACCCGATGGTGCTGCAGCAGATGCGCGACATGGTGAAAGCCGAGGCGCCCGACGACGCGACGCTGGTGGTTACGTTCGCCGAAAGGCGCGCGCGCGACGTGCCGCTCTACATCGTCAGCCTGCCGATCTTTTCAAAGGCCTATTACGCGAACCGGCCGTTCGATGAATCGACGACGGATATTCCGCTCGGTTCCGGGCCCTACAAGGTCGGCAGGTTCGAGGTCAACAAGTTCATCGAATACGACCGGGTCAAGGACTGGTGGGGCGTCGATCTTCCGGTCTCGCGCGGGTCCTACAATTTCGACATTGTGCGCTACGAGTTCTACCGCGACCGCGATGTCGCCTTCGAGGGTTTTACCGCGAAGAACTATTTGTACCGCGAAGAGTTCACGGCGCGGGTTTGGGCCACGCGCTATGATTTCCCCGCCATCAAGGACGGCCGCGTCAGGCGCGAGATCATTCCGGACCAGACGCCTTCGGGCGCGCAGGGCTGGTTCTTCAATACCCGCCGCGACAAATTCAAGGACCCGCGCGTGCGCGAAGCGGTGCTCCAGGCATTCGATTTCGAATGGACCAACAAGACCATCATGTACGGCGCCTATGCGCGGACGCATTCGCCGTTCCAGAATTCCGACATGATGGTGAGCGGGCCGCCGTCGCCGGAAGAGCTCGCGCTGCTCGAACCGTTTCGCGGCCAGGTGCCCGACGAGGTGTTCGGCATGCCGTTCGTGCCGCCGGTTTCGGATGGCTCCGGACAGGACCGAACGATCTTGCGCAAGGCCTCTCAGTTGCTGCTGGATGCGGGGCTCGTCATCAAGGATGGCAAGCGGCTGCTGCCGACCGGCGAGGTTTTCAAGATCGAGTTTCTCGTCGACGAGCCATCGCTGCAACCGCATCATGCGCCTTATATCAAGAACCTCGGCACGCTGGGGATCGAGGCGAGTTTCCGGCTCGTCGATGCCGTGCAGTACCGCGCCCGGGTCGAGGATTTCGACTTCGACATGACCATGGAGCGCTTCAGCATGTCGGCGACGCCGGGTGACGGCATGCGGCCGTTTTTCTCGTCGCAGGCGGCGAAGACCAAGGGATCGTACAATCTGGCCGGCATCGCCAATCCGGCGATCGATGCGTTGATCGAAAAGATCATCGGCGCCAACAGCCGCGCCGACCTGACGGTGGCGTGCCGCGCCTTCGATCGGGTGTTTCGCGCCGGACGTTACTGGGTGCCGCAATGGTACCGGACCGATCACCCGCTGGCCTATTGGGACGTGTTCGATCATCCAAAAGTCCTGCCGCGCTATCAGGTCGACGGCTATTCATCGAGCCTCGGCGAGCGGACCCTGTGGTGGTCCAACCCCGACAAGGTCGCCAAAGCCGAGCAGGCGAAATAGCGATGAGCGCCTATATCGCCCGCCGCATTTTGCTGATGCTTCCGACGCTGTTCGGGATCCTGTTCGTCTCCTTCGTGGTCGTGCAATTCGCGCCGGGCGGCCCGGTGGAGCGGGTGATCGCGCAGCTCTCTGGCGCCGATACCGGCGGCAGCTCGCGGATCTCCGGCTCGTCGGGCGGTGATTTCGGCGCGCGCACCCAGGTCGGCGCCTCCGGCGACGCGGTCGGCTCCAAATATCGCGGCGCCCAGGGGCTCGATCCCGATTTCGTCAAGAGCCTGGAAAAACAATTCGGCTTCGACAGACCGGCGCCGGAACGTTTTGCGCTGATGCTGTGGAATTTCGCGCGGTTCGATTTCGGCAAGAGCTATTTTCGCGATGTCAGCGTGCTGCAGCTGATCAAGGAAAAGCTGCCGGTCTCGATGTCGCTGGGCATCTGGATGACGCT
>JAQGJF010000622.1 GCA_028290765.1 Tardiphaga sp. | reverse complement strand
GTCTGGCTTCGCTGGACGAAGCCAAGATTCAGCGCGATCCGAAGAAGGGCGATTTCTATATCGCGCTGATCGAGAAGCCCGGCCGCGCCACGCTCGACGTGCTGGCCGATATGCTGCCGGTGATCGTGCGAACCTTCCCGTGGCCGAAATCGATGCGCTGGGGCGAACGCTCGGCCAGGCCGGGCGCGCTGCAATGGGTGCGGCCGCTGCACGCCATCGTCGCCACCTTCGGCATCGATACCGAAGAACCCGAGGTGGTGAAATTCGCCGTTGACGCCATCGAGGCCGGCCAGACCACCTATGGCCATCGTTTCATGGCGCCGGCGGCGATTTCCGTCCGCCGCTTCGAGGATTACGAAGCCAAATTGCAGGCGGCGAAGGTCGTGCTCGATCCGCAGCGCCGCAAGGATGTCATTCTGGCCGACGCCAAGGAGCTTGCCTTTGCGCAAGGCTTCGAGCTGGTCGAGGACCAGGTGCTGCTCGACGAGGTTTCGGGCCTGGTGGAATGGCCCGTCGTGCTGATGGGGTCGTTCGATCGGGAGTTCCTGTCGATTCCCGGCGAAGTGATCCGCGCCACCATCCGCAACAACCAGAAGTGTTTTGTGGTGAGCGACCCCAAAACCGGCAAGCTCACCAACAAGTTCATTCTCACCGCCAACATCGAAGCCAGCGACGGCGGCAAGGCCATCGTCGCCGGCAACGAGCGCGTGATCCGCGCGCGGCTCTCCGACGCGAAGTTTTTCTATGAGACCGATCTGAAAACCAAGCTGGAAAACCGTCTGGCGAAATTCGGCCAGATCGTGTTTCACGAAAAGCTCGGCACCCAGGCCGAGCGCATCGCGCGCATCGAGCGGCTCGCCGCGGCGATCGCGCCGGTGGTCGGCGCCGACGTCGAAAAGACCAGGCGCGCCGCGCATCTGGCCAAGGCCGACCTGTTGACCGAAGTGGTCGGCGAATTCCCCGAACTGCAGGGGCTGATGGGAAAATACTACGCGCTGGCGCAGGGCGAGGATGCCTCGGTCGCGGCGGCCAGCGAAGAGCACTACAAGCCGCAGGGCCCGGCCGATCGGGTGCCGACCGATCCGGTGAGCATTGCGGTGGCGCTCGCCGACAAGATCGACACGCTGGTGGGTTTTTGGGCGATCGACGAAAAGCCGACCGGAAGCAAGGACCCCTACGCGTTGCGGCGCGCGGCGCTGGGGGTGATCAGGCTGGTGGTCGAGTCGAAAAGCCGTCTCCGGCTTCTGGCGGCGTTCGACGTCGCCGCCGAACTGGTCGGCGAACATCGGCGGGAGCCGGACCGGGAGGTCTCGGTTGCCGATCAACTCGAAGATCTGCTGGGCGGCGAAACGGTGGTTTCGCTGATGGATCGCATCATCGACCGCAATCTGGCGCTGCCCGACGGCGATCTTGCCAATCTCGACGGCAAGACCGCGGACCTCTTGAAAGACCTGCTGTCCTTCTTCGCCGACCGGTTGAAAGGCCAGTTGCGGGAACAGGGCGCGCGTCACGATCTCGTCGACGCCGTGTTCGCGCTGGGAGGGCAGGACGACCTCTTGATGGTGGTTCGTCGCGTCGAAGCGCTCGGAAAATTCCTCGATACCGACGACGGCAAGAACCTGCTCGCGGGCGTCAAGCGCGCCGCGAATATTCTGCGGATCGAGGAGAAAAAGGACGGCAAGAGCTTTGACGGCGTGCCGGATGCCGCGCTCTATGCATCGGCCGAAGAAAAAGTCCTCGCCAAAGCGATCGATCAGGTGAAGCTGGACGCCAGCGTCGCCGTCGCCGGGGAAGATTTCGCCGGTGCCATGAGCGTGATGGCCACACTGCGTCCGGCGGTCGATGCGTTCTTCGACAAGGTCAAGGTCAATGACGACGACGCCAAGGTACGTGAAAACCGCCTGAAGCTCCTGAACGAGATCCGCGCCGCCACCCGCGCGGTCGCGGATTTTTCGAAGATTCAGGATTGAGGTCCGCAAACGACGGTTCTCCGTCATTGCTGTGCAATGACGGAGTAGGTGTCCCGTTACTCCGAAATATCCCGACACATCCCGAAATATTTACGTCTCGTTAACCACGAGCTGAAAAGGTCGCGTTCCGTAACGGTTTCTTAACCGTCGCTCCAAGCGGACAGCGCTCATGACATCGGTCAATGCCGGCTACGCCAATCCCTACGCCAATTACGGCTCCGCCTATGCCCGCGCCGCGGCGACGCAGCCTTCGCTGGCCAATACGCTGAACAGCGACGATGCTTCCTCGTCCAATGCCGCGACCAATCTGACGCTGTCGGATGCCGCCCGCGCGCAGCTCGCCAATGCAGCCGCGGTGAAGGACTACTCCGTCGTGACTTCGGAGGTGCGGACCACGCTTGACGGCCTCTACGCCGCGGCCAAGGTGAAAGGACCGCTCGACGATGCCGGCCAGCCGACCGTCGATCTGTCGTCGCTCGACCGGCGCTCGCTGTTCGCAGTCGCCACCAACAATGGCGGCAAGTTCACCTCCGACGAGCAAAGCATCGCCGCCTATGAGCTCGACAACCGCTTCAATGCCGCACTGGCGCCGGCGACGGCGACCGCGCAGCTGACCGGCGATTTCAGCGGCATCTACAAGGCGGCGGCGACCTATCTCGACAGCGCCAGCGGCGAGGAGAAGGCGACGGCCGCCTGGGCGGCCAAGCGCGACGCGGTGCAAAAGGGCGTTCAGGCGACGCAGCAGGATCCGACCAAGGCGCCGTCCGGGATTCCCAACGATCCGGTCGCGGCTTATCTGACGCAATATCCCAACGGCAGCACGCCTGTGACGCAGGATTTCTCCAGCGTTGCCAAGGCGGTCCGTGCCACGCTCGATACCCAGGCAAAGGCGGCCGCCGCGAACGGCAAGGAACTGGTGTTCGATCCCGGCCGCAAGACCGGCCAGTTGGCCGACTTGTCGGGCGTCGACAACCGTTCGCTGTCGGCGATCTCGCTGAATCAGGACGGGTTGTTTTCCAAACAGGAATCCTTCGCTGCCAAGCAGGAACTGGATTCGCGCAACCGCGCCAGCATCCTCAGCGCCCTGAAGCAGAGCCAGACCAGCGGCGATCCGACCCAGCTCAGTCTCGGCATCCTCAACACCTATTCGGCCATGAGCGACGAAGAGCGGCTGGCCACCAACTGGACGCCGGCGCTCCGCGACACCGCCGTGCAAAGCTACAAGTCCACCACATCGCTGTTGTCGATGCTGAAGGGTTCGTAAGAAACTTTCAGCCGTCATGCCCGGCGACGACCGAGCGTATGTGCCATTAAAAAGGCCCCGCCCTGGGGATCGAGGGCGGGGCCTTCTTCGTCCAGTCGCCAACCTCAGCGCCTGAACGGATCGGTCTACTCGATGACTTGAACGATGCGGCGGGACCGCGGCTCGACCAGCACGGTCCGGCCATTGACCACGGTGTAACGGTACGGCGTCGCGCCAAAGGTCTGCGGCACGTCGTAAATGGTGACGCCGGCGTCGGGCAGCGTGGCGCCGACAACGATACGATCGGGAACGGTGTAGGTCGGCACCCGCTCCCTCACGACATAGTCACGGAAGGCCGAACGCTGCTCGACCGCGATGCCGTCGACCGCCACCGGATCGCCGCCGCGGACGACACCCACCGTCGTGTCGTTTTGCGCCTGCGCCGCGACCGGTGCGCCGAGCGCACCCGCGATCGCGGCAATCGCCATCAGTCTATTCCGCATAGTGAACTCCTTCACGATGAGCACCGGCTTCACCGGCTGCAAGCCCTTCCAGCCACATGCCCTGCCAATTCATCGGCCAACACATCGTTCCCGGATTTGGCGTGGTTCCCCGTGCTGGAATTTGCAGCATTGCGGTGGTCGCGCGGAACCCGATCGCCGTCATCTGCGTCTGCTATCGTGGAACCGGCCCACAGGATAAGGTCCCCGCCTCGATTCGACCCGTCGCCAGCGCCACCGGAGAACTCTCAATGGTCATCACGTCGGCCCATATTTCGCCCATCATCGCCCTGATTGCAGGGGTCCTGATCCTGCTGATGCCCCGTCTCCTCAATCTGGTGGTGGCGATCTACCTGATTTGTATCGGTCTAATCGGTCTCGGGGTGCTTCGGTTGTTTCATATGTAGCGTTGGAACAGGCTTCGCGGCTTGCGCGAGGCCGTCAAAACGTGATGTAAGGCGCTCACCTTTTTCTCCTTTCGCGGATGTTGTAAGCCATGGCTAAAGCCGCATCGAAGACCAAAAAAGCTCCTGCGAAATCAAAGCCATCCGCGTCCGGACGGGCCAAGGCCGCGGCGCCGAGCGCGCGCAAGGTCCTGGGCACCAAGGCGCCAGGCAAGAGTCCGGTCAAATCCGCGGTCGCGACCGCGGCAAAACCCGTGTCAAAGCAAGCCGCTCCGAAACCGGTGGCGAAGAAGCCGGCCGCGAGCCAGGTGGCCGGCAAGCCGGTATCCGATGCCGTGAAATCGGGAAAATGGGTTTTCACC
>JAQGJF010000062.1 GCA_028290765.1 Tardiphaga sp. | reverse complement strand
CGTCGACCAGTTGGCGACCGCTGCGCGTGAGGAACAGGCGATTGGCCCGGCGATCCTTGGGGTCCGGCCGGCGCTCGAGCAGTCCGTGTTCGACGAGACGATCCAGCAGGCGGACCAGCGAGATCGGTTGCAGTTCGAGGACGTCGGCCAGATCAACCTGAGATAGTCCTTCCTGCTGCCTCAATCGAAACAGTACGATCCATTGTGCGCGCGTGGTGCCGCGGCCCTTAGCGCGGCCGTCGATATAGTTGCGCAGCAGGCGTGAGCTTTCGACCAATTGTGCGATAAGCTGACGTTGCAGATCGAGAGACTTCAGGTCCAGAGACATGAGCGATCGCGTTTCCCCAAAGCTTTCCGATTTGTAAGGTTTCCTCAAGCTATAGTGTGTTTACACATCAAGTGCACGCACATTATATATCGGAGCGTTGGAACCGAATTGAAGTGCGATCACCAATTTTTAACCCGTGAGCTGAGATGGCCAAATCACGTACCACTTGGGTTTTGCTGGCCGCGGCTCTCGTGGCAGCGGGCGGTTATGTGGCTTGGCAGAAGTATTTCGTCGTCCCCCACGCCGAGCAGGCCAATAACGCCCAGAAAGCTCGCAGCGGTCCCCCTCCCGTCGCGGTAAAGACCGCGCCAATCGAAAAGGCCGATTTCCCGGTCTACTTGACCGGTCTCGGCAATGTGCAGGGTTTCAATACGGTCGTCGTTCGCACCCGGGTCGACGGCCAGATCAACAAGATCGCCTTCAACGAAGGCCAGTTCGTCAAACAGGGCGATATTCTCGCCGAAATCGATCCACGACCGTTCCAGGCGGCCTACGACCAGGCTAACGCGAAGAAAGCGCAGGATCAGGCCAATCTGGCCAACGCCCAGCTCGATTTGCAGCGCTACACCAAGCTCGGCGAGTTCGCGACCAAGCAGCAGACCGATACCCAGCGCTCGACCGTCACCCAGCTCACGGCCCAGATCGAAGCCGACGAGGCGGCGATCTCCAACGCCAGGACCCAGCTCGACTACGCGACCATCCGCGCGCCGCTGGCCGGCGTCACCGGCTTCCGCCAGGTGGACCAGGGCAACATCGTCAATTCCGCGACTCAGACCGGCATCGTCACCATCGCCCAGATCGAGCCGATCGCGGTGATTTTTACGGCGCCCGAGGAACAGCTGCCGCAGATCAAGGCGGCGCTGGCCACGGCACCGCCGAAGGTGATCGCGATGTCGACCGACGGCAAAAAAGTTTTATCGACGGGGACGTTGTCGCTGATCAACAATCTGGTCGACACCACCAGTGGAACCATCCGGCTCAAGGCGGCGTTCGAGAATAAAGACCATGCGTTGTGGCCCGGCCAGGCGGTTTCGACGCGTTTGCTGGTGTCGATCCTCAAGGACGCCACCGTCGTCCCGGACGACGCGGTTCAGCACGGCACCGACGGCCTCTACGCTTTTACCGTCAATCAGGACAACAAGGCCGAGCTGCACAGGATCAAGGTGACAAAATCGATCGACGGCCGCTCCGTGGTCGATGAAGGCCTGTCGCCGGGACAGCAGGTGATCACGGCGGGACAGTACAAGGTCCAGCCGGGCAGCCTCGTCAGTACGGCGGTGGCGAGTTCGGATGCGGCCCCAACCAAGGTCAAGCAGGAATGAGCGAGGGCATTTCCGCACCCTTCATTCGCTACCCCATCGGCACCTCGCTGATGATGGCCGGCATTCTCTTCGTCGGCCTGGTCGCCTACCCGCTGCTGCCGGTTGCCCCGCTGCCGCAGGTGGACTTCCCGACCATCCAGGTCTCCGCCAGCCTGCCGGGCGCCAGCCCGGAAACGATGGCGTCCTCAGTGGCACAGCCGCTGGAACGGCAGTTCGCGCAGATTCCCGGCGTCGCCCAGATGACCTCGACCAGCTACCTCGGAACGGCGGCGGTCACCATCCAGTTCGACCTCAACCGCAACATCGACGGTGCCGCCAATGACGTCCAGGCGGCGATCAATGCCGCCAGCGGACAATTGCCGAAAAACCTTCCGAGTCCGCCGACCTATCGCAAGGTCAATCCGGCCGATTCGCCGATCATGCTGCTGTCGGCGACGTCCGACACACTGCCTCTCACCGAAGTCAGCGACGCCGTCGATGCGCAATTGGCCCAGCAGATCAGCCAGATCACCGGCGTCGCCCAGGTGGTCATCGGCGGCCAGCAGAAACCAGCCATCCGCATCCAGGTCGACCCCGCGAAGCTGATGGCCAAGGGCCTGTCGCTGGAAGACGTTCGCAGCCAGATCACCATCACCACGGTCGACAGCCCGAAGGGCAATATCGACGGCGAAACGCGCGCCTACACGATCTACGCCAACGATCAGATGATCAACGCCAAGGACTGGAACGACGTCATCATTGCCTATCGCAATGGCGGCCCGTTGCGGATCCGTGATATCGGCCAGGCCGTCTCAGGGCCGGAAGACGTCAAGCAGGCCGCCTGGGCCAACGGCAAGCGCGGCGTGTTCCTGGTCGTCTTCAAGCAGCCCGGCGCCAACGTCATCGACACGGTCGATAAGATCAAATCACTGCTACCGCGGCTGGTTGCCGCCATACCCCCGGCGATCAAGATCGACGTCATCAGCGACCGCACCCAGACCATACGCGCCGCCGTCGAGGATGTTCAGTCCACGCTGCTGCTGACCATCGCGCTGGTCGTCATGGTCATCTTCGTGTTCCTGCGCAGCTTCTGGGCGACGGTGATCCCCACCGTCACGGTCCCGCTGGCGCTGCTCGGCGCCTGCGCCTTGATGTGGGTATTCGGCTATACGCTCGACAATCTGTCGCTGATGGCGCTGACCATCGCGGTGGGCTTCGTCGTCGACGACGCCATCGTGATGCTGGAAAACATCACGCGCTATATCGAGGAAGGCGAGAAACCGATGGCCGCCGCCTTCAAAGGCGCCAGCGAAATCGGTTTCACCATCGTATCGATCAGCATCTCGCTGGTCGCGGTGCTGATCCCGCTGCTGCTGATGGGCGGCATCATCGGACGGCTGTTCCGCGAATTTGCGGTGACGCTGGCGATGACGATCTTCGTGTCGATGGTGGTGTCGCTGACACTGACCCCGATGATGGCCTCGCGCTTCCTGCGCTCGCACCACGAGGCCCGGCACGGCCGCTTCTATCAATGGAGCGAGCGCGCCTTCGATGCGATGCTGCGCGCCTATGAGCGCGGCCTCGATCTCGCCTTGCGCTGGAAGCTGACCACGCTCGCGATCTTCTTCGCGACGCTGGGATTGTCGGTCTATCTGTTCGTCATCATCCCGAAGGGCTTCTTTCCGCAGCAGGACGTCGGCCTGATCAGCGCGACTTCCGAAGCCAATCAGGACATCTCCTTCGCCGACATGAAACGGCATCAGGAGGAACTCGGCAAGATCGTCATGGCCGATCCGGGCGTCGCATCGATCGCCATGAACATCGGCGGCAGCGGCAGGGCCGGCAACAACGGCAACATGTTCATCACGCTGAAGCCGCGCAATGAACGCGATGCCTCCGCCCAGCAGATCATCGCACGGCTGCGTCCGAAACTCGACAAGGTCGAGGGCGCCCGGCTGTTCATGCAGGCGGCGCAGGACGTGCGGCTCGGCGGTCGCCCGACGCGAACCCAGTTCGAGTTCACGCTGCAGGATGCCAACCTCGGCGAGTTGAACGAATGGGCGCCGAAGATTCTGGCCAAGATGCAGACCCTGCCCGAGCTGCGCGACGTGGCGACGGACCAGCAGACCAAGGGCACCACGCTCGAACTGAAGATCAACCGCGACACCGCCTCGCGCTACGGCATCCAGCCGCAACTGATCGACGACACGCTGTATGACGCGTTCGGCCAGCGCCAGGTGACACAGTATTTCACCCAGCTGAACAGCTATCATGTGATCCTCGAGGTGCTGCCGGAACTGCAGGGCAACCTCGACACATTGAACAAGATCTACATCAAATCACCGGCGACGGGCGACCAGGTGCCGCTGTCGACCTTTGCGACCTGGACCAGCGTGCCGGTACGCCCGCTATCGATCAGCCACCAGGGCCAGTTTCCGGCCATCACGATCAGCTTCAACCTGGCGCAGGGCGTGGCGCTGGGCCAGGCGACCGACGCCGTGCAAAAGGCGATGGTCGAACTCGGCGCTCCCTCCACGCTCAATTCGAGCTTCCAGGGCACGGCGCAGGCCTTCCAGCAATCGCTCGGTACCGTGCCGCTGCTGATCATGGCGGCGCTGGTGGTGGTCTATTTGATCCTCGGCATTCTCTACGAGAGCTACATCCACCCGTTGACGATTCTGTCGACCCTGCCCTCGGCCGGCGTCGGCGCGCTGGCCATCCTGATGCTGTTCGGCTTCGACTTCAGCCTGATCGCGCTGATCGGCATCATTCTCCTGATCGGCATCGTCAAGAAGAACGGCATCATGATGGTCGACTTCGCCATCTCGGCCGAACGCGACGACCACCTGGAGCCCGTGGAAGCGATCCGGAAGGCCGCCCTGCTCCGCTTCCGCCCAATCATGATGACGACGATGGCGGCGATGCTGGGCGGCGTGCCGCTGATGCTCGGCACCGGTACCGGATCGGAAATCCGCCAGCCGCTGGGCTATGCGATGGTTGGCGGACTGATCGTGAGCCAGGCGCTGACCCTGTTCACGACGCCGGTGGTTTATCTTTACCTCGACCGGCTTTCGAACGCGCTTTCGGGCTGGGGCCGTACCGGGAATGCCGACGACGAACGGCCGGATCTGGCGCACAGCGCGGTCAAGGAAGCTGCCGAGTGATAAGATCGGACTTGACGGCGACATAGACGGTATTGCTGGCGTCGCGATCCTGAAGCGGATTGTAGAACGTCACGACATGCGCATCCGAGGTCGGAAACACACTTTCCAGTGTGGCGCTAAACCTCTCATCCGGCGGGTCGTTCGACCACAGGGCGAAAACGCCGCCGGGACGCAAATGTTCAGCAAGCTGCCGCAACCCGTCGGGGCGGTAGAACGCCGCGTGACCCGGATGTAGCAAGCTGTCCGGCGAGTGGTCGATGTCGACCAGCACGGCATCGAAACGACGGCCCGGTGCCTCGGGATCGAGGCCTTCAGAAGACGCCGCCATCGCAAAGAAATCGCCATGAACCAGCCGGCAGCGTGACGCTGCCATCAATTGTTCGCCGAGCGGGAGCAATCCGCGCTGGTGCCATTCGATGACCTCGGAAAGGGCGTCGATCACGGTCAGCGATCGCACCGCTGGATTCTCCAGCACGGCCTGCGCGGTATAGCCGAGCCCGAGCCCGCCCACGACCACATCGAGATCCGGTCCTTTCAGCGACGCCAGCCCCAACCGCGCCAACGCAATTTCAGCCGCCGTGAACAGGCTCGACATCAGGAACTCGTCGCCGAGCTTGATCTCGTAGACGTCGATGCCCGACGAGAGCTGTCTCCGGCGCCGCAGGCTGAGCGCGCCGATCGGCGTCGGGCGATAATCCAGTTCTTCGAAATAAAGGCTCATGATGCCCGCTTCCTCCTGACCGCATGGGGTGGGTCGGGCATGTCACGATGTCGCTCGTGCTCGTACGCAGAGCGGGCCGCGATCGATACAAATAAGGCAAAAGCTCACATGCAGAAAGCACCGCGAGCGGCATTCGACACCGGCCCATTCGACAGGGGCCAACGACGCATGGCGAACCGGCGCCTGCTCAGGTCTCTCCTGCCGCGGTCAGGACGGTTCGGATAAGATCGGTGGCGTTCTTCGCGCCCAGCTTCTTCATGATGTTGGCACGGTGGTATTCGATGGTCCGGGGACTTATTCCAAGCAGCCTGCCCGCTTCCTTGTTGGAAGCGCCCGACGAAAAATGTTCCAGCACTTCCCGCTCGCGGCGCGTCAAAGGTTCGCGCCCGGGAAAGTGGAGGTTGGCTATTTTGGAGACCTGGCCCACCGACGACCGCCGGCGCTCGAAGGCCCCGATGGCTTCGTCCACCCTGGCGATGATTTCCTTGCCGCTGAAAGGCTTCTCAATGAAATCGAGCGCACCATTCTTGATGGCGTTGACCGCCATCGGGATATCGCCCTGGCCGGACATCATGAAGATCGGCGCAGGATAATCCTCGCCATGAAGTTCCTTGAGAATATCCAGCCCCGACCTACCGGGAATATTGACGTCCAGCAGGATGCAAACCGGACTCTGGTTGCGCGTAACGGCCAGCAGAGCGGCGCCATCCGCAAAGCAGATCACCTGATAACCCGCTCCGGTCAACACAATGGACAGTGTCTCTCGCACCGCGGGATCATCGTCGACGACAAAAATTTCGCCCCTCGAGCGATTCACAATTTATCTCCGCTGCGACGGACCCTCTCCGGCAGGCACTTTGTTGCAGCAAACGATCCAACCACCCGTATTT
>JAQGJF010000047.1 GCA_028290765.1 Tardiphaga sp. | reverse complement strand
CACGATCGCGTTGGTCGGCGTCGGCCGGTCGGTGATCTGCTGACCGAACAGGCTGCCGACCAGTTCGATGGCGAGGCGCGCGGTGCGGCCGCGTTCGTCGAGAAACGGGTTGAGCTCGACGATGTCGAGCGAGCGCACCAGACCTGAATCGTGCAGCAGCTCCATCACCAGATGGGCCTCGCGATAGGTGGCGCCGCCCGGGACGGTGGTGCCGACACCGGGCGCCACCTCCGGATCGAGAAAATCGACGTCGAAACTGACATGCAGGACGCCGTTGCGCGCCCTCACCCGCTCGATCACCCGGCGCATCAGAACGCCGACGCCGAATTCGTCGATCGCCCGCATATCGGCGACGGAAATGCCGCGCTCGCGCACCAGGTCCTTTTCGAGTCTGTCGATCGAGCGGACCCCGAACAGGTCGAGCTGGTCCGGCCGGATCGAGGCGCGCGGTTCGTCGGCCAGCATCAGATCAAGGCCCGGCTCGCCGGACAGGAACGCGGCCGACATGCCGTGCATGTTGGCGGTGATGGTGGTGACCGGGGTGTTGTAGTCGGCATGGGCGTCGAGCCACAGCACGAACAGCTCGCGGCCCTGCTCATGCCAGTGCCGCGCCACGCCGTTGACCGACCCCATCGAGAGGCTGTGGTCGCCGCCGAGAAACAGCGGAATGGCGCCGGAATGCGCCAGCCGATAGGCGCGCGCGCTGAGCGCACGAACCCAGGCCCCGATCTCGCGATAGTGCTTGGTGTTGAGCGGCGGATCGTCATCCTCATAGACCAGATCGGCCGCCGACAGATCACCGTGGTCCTCGACGGCAAAGCCGAGGCTCTCCAGCAATGGCGCCAGACCGGCGGTGCGCAGCGCCGCCGGTCCCATCAAGGTGCCGCGTTGCGAGGCGCCGACTTCGACCGGTGCACCGAGCAGCGCGATGCGTTTGATGGGGAAATCGGAATTCGTCATCGGTTCACAACCTCTCCACGTCGTCCCGGCGCAGGCCGGGACCCAGACGCCGCAGTATTAATTATTTAGCAGGGCGGCTGATGCCTTTACTTTTCACGACCGCCAGGGATTCTGGGTCCCGGCCTTCGCCGGGACGACGCGTTGATTGATACCACCGTGCTGTGTCGGCTCAACGACCGTTTGCGCGATGCAACATAAGCACGGGTCAACACAACGACCGACCATCGCCGATGGTTGCGCATGGGAGGTGCCTCTTTGCCGGGCATTGAACTGCTTTTCACTCCAGCCTAGCGTCGCGGCCGTTCATTCCCCGACGGATCGCCCATGCTGATCACCGCCATCGAAAGTCTCGTCGTCTCGCTGCCCTTCGACATGGGCGGCCCGCATCCGCTGTTTGCGGGCCAGCCCTGGGATCATCTCGACATTCTGGTGGTGAAGGTCGAGACCGAGGATGGTCTGGTGGGCTGGGGTGAGGCGTTTGGACACACCGCGATTCCGGCGACCAAAATGGCGCTCGACAGCATCGTCGCGCCGCTGCTGATCGGGCGCGATGCCGGCGACATCAACGCGCTGACACGGATTGCGCTGCATGGCACCCATCTGCTCGGCCGCAACGGACCATTCGTGTACGCCTTTTCGGGCGTCGAAATCGCGCTGTGGGATCTGCTCGGCAAACGTGCCGGCCAATCGCTGCAGCAATTGCTCGGCGGCGGTCGGCGCAGCGAATTGCCGGCCTATGCCAGCCTGCTGCACTACGGCGACGATGCGCTGGTGGCGAAGAACACGGCCGCCGCCTGCGCGCAAGGTTTTGCGCACATCAAGCTGCACGAGGTCACGCGCGCCGCGGTGCTGGCCGCGCAGGAAGCGCCCGGTGCCAACGCGGCGCGCATCATGCTCGACGTGAATTGCGCGTGGCTGCCGCCGGTCGCGCGCGGCATGGCGGAGACGCTGCGCGGCGACAGCCTGCTATGGCTGGAAGAGCCGGTGTGGCCGCCGGAGGATGTCGACGGCCTGGCCTCGGTGCGCGACATCGGCATTCCGATCGCCGCGGGCGAAAACACCGCCGGCCTGTTCGGATTCAAATCGCTGATCGAGGCCCAAGCCATCGACATCGCGCAGCCGAGCGTCACCAAACTCGGCGGGGTCGGCGAGATGATCAAGGTGATCCATCTGTGCCAGGCCGAGGGCATCGAGGTGATGCCGCACAGCCCGTATTTCGGCCCCGGCTTCGTCGCCACCGTTCATATCGCGGCGGCACTGGTCGAACAGCCGCTGATCGAAGTGCTGTGGCTCGACATGGAAGCCAATCCGTTCGATCCATGGGTGCGTGCCAACGACGGCAAGATAAAAGTGCCGAGCGGACCCGGGCTCGGCTGCGATCCCGATCCCGCCATTCTCAAGCGCTATGCCAAGGGTTCATCCACCCGCACCGAGAGGAGAGCGAAGTGATGAAGGTGACCGCGGTCGAAACTCATCCCGTGCTGGTCAAATTGGACAACCCGATCGGCAGCGCGCTCGGGCAGATCCACAGCTTTGGCTGCATCCTCGTGACGATCAGGACCGATGCCGGCATCAGCGGCGAGAATTTGATCTTCACGCTCAATGGCAGGCGGACCAAAGTGCTGCGCCAGATGATCGACGAACTGGCCGATCTGGTCATCGGGCGCGACGCCGGACATATCGCCGATTTCTGGGCGCGGGCCTGGAAGGACATCAACTTCCTCGGCCACAAGGGCGTGCCGGTCGCCGGCATCTCCGCGCTCGACGGCGCGCTGTGGGATGCGCTCGGCAAGACCAGCCATCTCCCGCTCTACCGGCTGCTCGGCGGCGCCAAGACCACGGTGCCGGCCTATCAGAGCAGTGGGCTGTGGCTGTCGGCGACGACGGCAGAGCTCGTTGCCGAAGCTGGGCGCTTCATGTCGCAGGGCTTCAAGGCGATGAAGATGCGGCTGGGGTCGCCCGATCCGAAGACCGACATTGCGCGGGTGCGCGCGGTGCGCGAAGCGATCGGTCCCGGCATCAAATTGATGGCGGACGCCAACCAGGGCCTCAACGAGGCGCAGGCGATCCGGTTCGGCCGCATGCTGGAAGAATTCGATCTGACCTGGTTCGAGGAGCCGCTGCCGGCCTGGGATCTCGAAGGCCTCGCACGCGTCTCCGCCGCGCTCGATACGCCGATCGCCAGCGGCGAAACCGAATACACCCGTTACGGCTTCCGCCGCATGCTGGAACTGCGCTCCGCCGACATTCTGATGCCGGACCTGCAACGCGTCGGCGGCGTCAGCGAATTCATGCGGGTCGGCCACATGGCCGAAAGCCATGACGTGCCGGTGTCGAGCCATCTGTTTCCCGAGACCAGCATCCAGGTGCTGGGGGCGCTGTCGAACGCGATCTATCTCGAATACATGCCGTGGTTTTCGCGGCTGTATCATGAAGAGCTGGAGTTCAGAGACGGCAACGCGGTCGTGCCGGAGCGGCCGGGCTGGGGTTTTACGTTCAATCAGGAATATGTGAGGCGATTGGGAGAATGACTCTCCGCGCGTCGTCCCGGCCTTGAGCCGGGACCCAGAACCCCTGGCCTGCGTGGTTTAAGCAAGGCGATAACCTCAGCGGCTCAAAGACAGCACAGGGAGTCTGGGTCCCGGCTCGGAGGCCGGGACGACGATGGGTCGCGTTCTGTCGTCGGCATGACGACAGGCAGTGCGTCACCACAACCGATATTTTTCCGCCCCCGCTCTGGACAATCCGCCGATATCCACGTTCAATTGTCATACCAGATTGAAGCCCGGCCACAGACCGGATAATCGACGACGGACGCCTGCAGCAACGACGGGCGCCGGCAAGGAAACGACAGGGAGCAACATATGATCATTTCTCGCCGTAAAGTTTTGCTGGGCAGCGCCGGCGCGTTGAGCGCCGCATCGTTTTCGTTTCCGAAACCCGCCATCGCCCAGTCCGAGCCGATCAAGATCGGCTGGCTGGCGGCGATGACCGGGCCGAGTTCGGCGCCGGCGATCGGCTTCAATCGCGGCGTGGTGTTCGCCGCCGAGGCCATCAACGCCGCCGGCGGCATCAAGGGCCGCAAGATCGAGATCGTCACCCGCGACACCCAGGGCGATCCGACCAAGGCGGTGAACGCCACCCAGGACATGATCAGCCAGACCAAGGTCCACGCCATCTGGGGGCCGACCAATTCCGGTGAATCGCTCGCCACCACACCGATCATGGCGCGGGCGAAGATGCCGAACATTCATCCCTGTGTCGTCGACAGCCTGATCGACACCACCAAGTTTCCCAATGCGTTCCGGATGGCGCCCTCGAACGGGCAGTGGGACGACGCGGTGCGCAATTATTGCCTCAGCGTGCTGAAAGTGAAGAAGATCGCGGTGATCGGCGACACCACCGGCTACGGCGTCACCGCCGTCGGCGCGTCGGTGGCGGCGTTCAAGAAGGACGGCGCCGACGTGGTCTACCAGGCCAATATCGACGCCACCCAGCCCGACATGACCCCGGACATGCTGCGCGCCAAGAATGCCGGCGCCGAAGTCATCGTGGTGTGGAGCGTCACCACCGGCATGGAAGCGCGGATGTTCAACACCCGCGCCGCGATGAACTGGGACGTTTCCTTTGTCGGCCATCCGTCGCTGGCCTCCGGCGAACTCGCCGGCCTGGTCGACAAGCCGGCCAATTGGGAAAAGGTCTACGCCATCGGCTACAAGAGCTGCAGCTACGATTCCGCCGGCAAGCTGCCGGCCAAGAGCCAGGACCTGGTCGACCGCCTGACCAAGGCCAAGGTCGAGCTGAAGGACACGCTTTTGTGGTGGGTCGCCGGCGGCATCGACGCGGTGGAGCTGATCGCCAAGGGGATCGACGAAAGCGGCGGCACCGCCGGCGAAGGCATCATCAAATACTGGAACACGCTGGCGAAATATCCCGGCTATTTCGGCAATTACAGCTTCTCGCCGACCCAGCATAATGGCTATCCGACCGACGAAATCGTGATGTCGGCGGCGAGTTCGGCCAAGAACGGCACCTTCGCGCTGGCGCCGGGCTACACCTGAGCGCCGGGCGAGCGGTCCCTTTG
>JAQGJF010000524.1 GCA_028290765.1 Tardiphaga sp. | reverse complement strand
CCGAATTATCGCTATCGGGCCCTGACGCAAAACGGCGAGATCGTGCACGGCACGCTGTCGGCGCCGACGCCTGCGGAGGTCGCGCGCCGGATCGAATATCTCCGGCTGCTGCCGATCGAGACGATCGAGGACAACCGGTCGGCCGCCGCATCGAACGGCGGTTTGGGCTGGTTTTCCCGGCCGAGTCCCGCGGAGGTGACGACGTTTACCCGGGACCTGGCCTTGCTGTTGAAAGCAGGCGCGCGTCTCGACGATGCCCTGGAACTGCTCGCCAGCGACGCCGACGTCGGCCGTCTTCGCCCGGTGGTCGGCAAGCTGCGGGCCGCACTGCTGAGCGGAGAAAACTTTGCCGACGCGGTGGCGAATTATCCGGCGCTGTTTCCCGTGATGTATGGCGCGCTGGTTCGGGTCGGCGAATTGTCCGGCACGCTCGATCAGGTGCTCGAAATGCTGGGGACCGAGCGCGCGCGGGCCGAGCTGATGCGCCGCAAGCTGACCGACGCCATGCAATACCCGGCCTTCGTCCTGATAGCGGCGGCCTGCGTCATGCTGTTTTTCATCCTGTTCGTGCTGCCGCAGTTTTCCTCGGTGCTGCAGGATTTTGGCGCCAAATCGGATTCCGCGCTCAGCGTCTTCATCAGCATTTCAGATTTTCTCCGCGCCAACGCCACCGCGATGCTGCTCGGTTCCGCGGCGGTCATTGCCGGCACCTGGTGGCTGTTGCGCCGGCCCGGCACCGGCGCCGACGTGATCAGCGCTGTCTCGCGTATTCCCGGGATCTCCGGGATCTTCCAATTTTACCGCACCAGCCTGTTCTGCCGCAACCTCGGGGTCCTGCTCGGCAGCGGCGTCAACCTCACATCGACGCTGCGCATCCTGGTCGACATCATGGCGGTCACCGGAAATCCGGCAACATGGGCGGCGGCGGCGGATCGCGTGCGCCACGGCGGCAAGCTGTCCGACGCCTTGTCCGCGGCCAACAGCCTGCCGCCGATGGCGCTGCGCATGCTGCGGCTCGGCGAGGAGACTGGCCAGTTGCCGGCACTGGCGGGACGGGTCGCCGAATTCTACGAAGCCAAATTGCAGCGCAGCCTGGACCGCATCGTCGGTATCGTCGGGCCGCTGGCCATCGTCACCATCAGCGCGGTCGTCGGCGGGTTGATCGTTTCGGTCATGACCGCGCTGCTGTCGGTCACCCAACTCGTCGGCTAGATCGAGGTTTACGCATCATGATATCCATCAAGAACATCCGCAGATCATCATCGACCGGGCCGGCGGCGGACAAGCGCCGCGGCCATGACGGCGAACAGGGCTTCACGCTGGTCGAGATGCTGGTGGTGATCACCATTATCGGCCTCATCATGGGCCTGATCGGCCCGCGCGTGCTGAACTATCTCAGCGAGTCGAAGGTCAAGGCGGCGAAGATCCAGTTGCAGAGCTTCGCCGGCGCGCTCGACCTGTTCTATCTCGACGCCGGCCGGTTTCCTTCGACGGCGGAGGGGTTGACGGCCCTGGTGCAGCGGACGCCGGGCGTCGCCGCCTGGAACGGACCCTATCTCAAGGGTGGCGCCGTCCCCAACGATCCCTGGAGCCACGCCTATGTGTACCGCGCGCCCGCCGACCGCGGTCCATACGATATCATGTCCTACGGATCCGACGGCCAGGAAGGCGGCAGCGGGGTCGCCTCCGACATCTCGCTGGACAGCATGACCGGCGATAAAAATGCCAGAAATGACTGACGACGCCGAACGCGGTTTCACCTTGCTGGAGATGGTGTGCGTTCTCGCCATCATCGCGCTGCTGGTGGCCGTGCTGTTGCCGTCGCTGCCACATCAGACCTCGCGTTCGCGGCTGCAGGCCTATGCCCTGCAGACCGCGTCGCTTCTGAAGGCGGACCGCAATGCGGCGATCCGGCGCCAGATCGACATCGCCACGCTGGTCGATGCCGGAACGCGTTCGATCCGCTCGGGCGCGACGTCCGACATGATCCGCATCCCCGACGACGTCCACTTCGATGCCTTGTTGCCGCAAACCTGCAACCGGCAGGCGGCGCTGTCGACCATCGCTTTTTTCGCCAACGGAATGTCGTGCGGCGGAACCATCGCGCTGACGCGGTTCGATGCGGGATTTGAAATTCGTGTCAACTGGCTGACCGGAAGGATCGAGATTGTCTCGCGCAGCGTCGCCACCAACTGACGGCCGCGATGCCGGCTTCACGATCATCGAGGTGTTGATCGCGCTGGCGATCATCGCCGTCTCGGTCGTGGCAATCGGCTCGGTGATGTCGGCCAATGTGCGCGGCGTGCGTTCGCTCGAACAGCATGTCGCGCTGATGCAGACGGCGCGCACCGTCTTGATGACGGGCATTCCGCCGCGCGCCAAACTCGTCGCCGGCGCATTATCGGGGCGGATCGACGATTACCGCTGGACCATCGACGTTGGACCGTTGGGCGGGGATTGGACCGTGCAGGGCGCCGACGTCGCCTGGGTTCCCGAGCTTGTCCGGATCCGTGTCCGGTCGCCGTCCGGCGCGATGTCCGATCTGCGCACCGTACGCCTGATGCACAGGCCATCGGAATGAAAGCCTCGATCGAAAAGCAGCATGATGGCGCGCGCGGGTTCACGCTGATCGAGACCCTGGTGGCGCTGGCGTTGATGGGTCTCGTGCTCTCGGCACTGGCCAGCATCACGGCGCAATGGCTCCCGAACTGGAACCGCGGCATCGACCGCATCCAGCGCAGCGAAGTGATCGGAATTGCGCTGCAGCGGATCGGCGCCGACCTCGCGGCGGCGGAATACGTGACGGCCGAACGCGACGCGCGCGTCCCGTTGTTCGATGGGACGGAATTGTCGGTGACCTTCGTACGCACCGCACTGGGCCCGAACGCAGGTCCCGGGCTGGATGTGGTGCGGATCGGCGAAACCACCGATCGCCGGGAATTCATGACGGTCCGTTCGCGCGCCTCGTTCAGGCCGTTGCCGCCGGCCTCGTCGCTGTCCGAACAGATTCGTTTCGGCGATCCGGTGGTGCTGTTGCGAGCGCCGTTCCGCCTGTCATTCGCCTATGCCGGTCCGGACAGGATCTGGAAGGGCGACTGGCGCCAATCCGACCGGCTGCCGGCGCTGATCAGGCTGACGGTTCGTGACGGCGCGAGTGGACTAGTCCTGTCGGTCTCGACCGTGACGCCGGTTCACGTCCAGGTGCCCAGCGACTGTGCGCGGCCGGATGCCGGTTGCGATGGCCCATCGGGCCTTCCGAAGAACACCCGGCAGGAGCCGCGGGCCGGCGCCGCGACCGGGCAGGGAGGATCGCTATGACGGCGGAACACGGCGCTGCGACACCGGCATCCTCGGAGCGCGGCTTCGTGATCGTCGCCGTGCTGTGGATTCTGGCGGCGCTCTCGGCGCTGGCGGTGATCTTTTCCGTCTATCTGTCGAACTCGGCACAGGCGCTGGCTGTCAACGATACCGGATTGCGGGTGGAGACACTGGTGTCGGCCAGCCTCGAGCTCGCGGCCTATCAGCTGCTGCTGGCGGGCGACAAGGCGCGGCCCTCGCAGGGGGCATTCCAGTTTCGGCTGGATAATGCGGACGTTCAGGTATCCTTCGCGTCGGAAACCGCCCGCATCGATCTCAATTTTGCGCCCAAGGAAATGCTGGCCGGTTTCTTTGCGGGCCTCGGCGCGGACCAGACCGCCGCCAGGGAATATGCGGACCGGATTGCTGGATGGCGAACGCGTCCCGTGCCCAATGCCGCCAATGACGAGGCGGCGCTCTACGCCGCCGCGGGCCTGACCTATGCTCCCCGGCAGTCGCTCTTCACCCATGTCAACGAGCTCAGTCTTGTTCTCGGCCTGCCTCCGGGGCTGGTCGACCGGGCGCTGCCGTTTGTCACGGTCTTCAATGGGTCGTCCGGCGTCGACGTGCTGATCGCGGCACCGGAAGTCATCGCCGCGCTGCCCGGCATGACGCCGTCCAATTTGAGGGATTTTCTGAACGAGCGCGCCGGTCTGTCGAAGGATGGATCGGCGATCGCGGCTGCGCTCGGACCGGCCAAGGCCAATGCGGAAATTCCTAAAAGCATGTCCTTTCGTGTCCTGACGGCCATCAGGTTCAATGATGGTCGCCGCAGCTCGTCCGAGGTCGTCATGACACTCGGCGGCAAGGACGATCCCTATCGGGTGCTGTCGTGGCAGGACGACATCGGACCGGGCCGCGGTTCGGGGAAACGGGCGGCTCTGCGATGACGATGACAACGGAACTCAAGACGCTGTTCGGTGAATGGATCATGGCGGTTAACGCGGCCATCGATGCCGTGGCTGGGCGTTATCTGCGCCCGCGCCAGATCCTGCTCAGCGAAGCCGACGACAACAGGTTCTCGGCCGGGATCGTATCGGCGCAAAACGATGCGGCGTTGCCGAGTTTGTCGTTTCATCTGCACAATGGCCGGCCGCATCCGCCGTTGCCGGACGCGTGGCAGGGTGTCCTTCGCGGCAGCCGCGTTGAAATCCTCCTCAAGTCCGAGCACGTCATGTTCCGGTCGCTCGACTTCCCAAGGCAGGCCGGCGATTTTCTCGACGGCATGCTGCGCGCGCAGATCGACCGGCTGACGCCCTGGAGCGCCAATGACGCGGTTTTCGGATGGAGCCCGCCCGCGGCCGGCGCGAACGAGCGGATCGAACTGACTCTCGCCGCGACGTCGAAACAGAAGATCCAGCCTCTCGTTCAACTCGCGACCGACCTCGATGCCGCCTCCGTTGCGGTGTTCGCCGAGGCGTCGGCCGGGGAGAACGCGCCGAGCAGGATCAAGCTGTTCGACAAGCCACTGCAGGGGGCGATCGGGCGAGGGGTGGATGTGCCGCGCCTTCTGCGCGTGGTCTTGCTCTCCAGCGGTCTTGCCGCGGCGGCTTCGCTGCTCGTGGCCGCCTATCTCGGCGGCGCATTGGACGCCGAGCAGCAGCAGCTCTCGCGCCGGATTTCGGAGCGCCGGGCGTCGCTGCGTCTCGATCCGAATGCCGCGGGCGCATCGGGCCTCGGGCTGTTGGCGAAACGCAAGCAGTCGACGCCGTCCGATGTCCTGGTGCTCGAAGCCATCTCGCGGGTATTGCCGGACAATACCTATGTGACCGAGCTGCGGATCGAAGGCGACAAGATTCAGGTCGTCGGCATGACGCAGGACGCGCCGTCGCTGGTTCGCCTGATGGAACAATCGCCGCAGTTCACCCGCGCCACGTTTTTTGCACCCACCACGCGCGCCCAGAACGACCCGGGCGAGCGTTTCCACATCGAGGCGCATATCGCGGCTTACTTCGGATCGGGTTCATGAATCCGGCCATGATGTTGAGAAAGATCTTCACCGGATCGCCGATCGCGGCGGCGGCGGCTTACGCGGGCCTCGTGGTGGTCTTTCTGTTCCTGGTCGTCAGTTCCATCGCGGATGTGCTCGGCCAGCGCGCCGAGGTGGCGTCGTCGTCGGCCATGCTGGAGCAGCTCGAAGGCCGCAGGCCTGCCACGGCGCGCGGTTCTGCCGGCGGTGCCGCGATGCCGTCCGGCTCGGCCTTTCTGGAAGGGGCGACGGTGACCATCGCCGGCGCAACCTTGCTTCAGCGGGTGGCCGGCACGGTGACGAAATACGGCGGCAACGTCCTGTCGTCCCAGGTCGAATTACAGGGCACGCAATCCAAGACCGGATTCCTCAGCATGATTGCAAGCTGCGAGATCGGCCAACCGGAACTGCAGCAGATGCTCTACGAGATTGAAGCCGGAATGCCGTTTCTGTTCATCGATCAGCTCGTGGTCCAGACCCCGAACGTGTCGTCGGATTCCGGGACCGGAAGATTGCGAATCCTGCTCGCGGTATCCGGGCAATGGCGGGGGGCGAAATGATGCGGAGCACGACGATCGGCATCCTGCTGCTGGCGCTTTTGGCGCAACAGGCTGTCGCGCTGACGACTGCCGGCTCGAACGATGCGCTGGATGCCGATCTCGCCGACGACGCGCGGACGGTCGGGACACCGGCTGCATCTTCCACTCCGGCCCCGATCGTTGCGCCGGCGCTCGCCGTCGCGCCTTCGGCCGTTCCGGCATCGGAGCGCGTATTGAGCGCCAACCCGCTATGGGCGATTCCATTGACGCGGTTGTCGGGCACGCGCGACCGCCCGATCTTTTCGCCGTCGCGGCGGCCACCGCCGGCCGCGGTCGCCGCCGAACCCGTCGCCGCCAAAGCCGCGCCGCCGCCCCGAATCCGAGAACCCGAACCCCCGCAACTCTCTTTGGTCGGCACGATCGCGAGCGGTGACGAAGGATTCGGCATCTTCCTGGATCCATCGACCAGTGCGGCGTTGCGGCTGAAAGTCGGCGAGGATTATCAGGGCTGGAAACTGCTGCTGATCCAGGGCCGCGAAGCGACAATGGCCAAGGACCAGCAGGGCGCCGTGCTGAGTTTGCCGCAGCCCGGTGGGGGGCCGGCGGCCGGCGAGGTCCGGCTGCTGCCGGCCGGTGCGATCAAGCTTCCTTTAGTGAATTCACGTCCGCCGCCCGGTCGATCCGCGCGCTGATCCTGTCGCGCGAATTTTCCGCCATTGCGGCATCGAGCCCGTACTGCTGGATGGCTGTTGTCGCCAACAGGCCGAGCGCCAGAAACGGACCGAACGAAAGCGAGGTCCAGCGGGTCATGTGCCGTCCCGCCAATTGCATGCACCCGGCCGCGGCGAGCGCCGTCAGCGCGGCGATCAGCAACAGCATGGGAACTCCGGCGAACCCGATCCATATCCCCGCGGCAGCCAGCAACTTGACGTCGCCGAGACCGAGCCCCTGTGTTTTCCGCAACATGAAATAAAGCCGCCTCAGCAGCCAGAAGATGGCGCCGATGATGACGCCTTCGCAGGCAGCCTCCAGACCCGACCACGGACCACCGGCGGCGACCGCCTTCAACAGACCAAGGCCGGCAATCGTCACATTCAGCCAGTCCGGAATGATTCCGTGGCGCGCGTCGATCAACGCCACCACGCCGCCGAGCACGCACAGCGGTACGA
>JAQGJF010000522.1 GCA_028290765.1 Tardiphaga sp. | reverse complement strand
TTGACAAGTTACTAACTCCGACGATAAAAGTAACCTGACTAATGTAGTTTATCAGGTTACTATTGGTGGCGGGCCTCTTCCGGAGCAAAGCGACCACTGCAAGGAGCGAAACATGTCCCTCCATGATGTGAAGGTGGTGCTCGCCCATGGCGCCTGGGCCGACGGGTCGAGCTGGAGCCGTGTGATCGGTCCGCTGCGGGAAGCCGGCGCCCGGGTGGTCGCGGTACCGCTGCCACTGACGTCGCTGGCGGACGATTTGTCGGCACTCGAGCGGACACTGGAGCGGATCGAAGGTCCGGTGGTGCTGGCTGCGCATGCCTATGCCGGCGCCGTCATCGCGCAGACCCGCAGCGAAAAAGTCGCCTCGCTGGTTTACATCGCAGCGCTTGCGCCGGAGGAAGGCGAGACCGTCGCCGATGTGTTCTACCGCGCCGAGCCGCACCCGCAGGCGCCGAAACTGGCCCCCGACCGCCATGGCCTGATCTGGCTTCCCGACGATGCCTTTGCAAGCGCGTTCGCGCAGCATGCTTCCGCGCCGGAGCAGGCGCTGCTGGCCGCGGTTCAGCGGCCGATCGCGGCGGCCTGCATCGGCGTCAAGGTCGGCCGGCCGCTCTGGAAGGACCGGCCGAGTTGGTTCCTGGTGGCCGAGCAGGATCGCATGATCGTCCCCGCCACGCAGCATTTCATGGCGGCGCGGATGAAGGCGCGCGTGCGGTCGCATCCGGTCGATCATACGCCGATCGTCACCGCGCCGGACGTGGTCACCGACATCATCCTGGCCGCCATCGCCGAGACCAGGACCTGAAGCCCGGCCGGCGGGATGCCGCGCGCATCGTGCCAACGGAGGCTCTGATGCCGAACAGAAGCTCGCGCAAAACACCTCAAGAAGCTGCCACAACAAGGAGAAGCGCCATGGCCAAAATCAACTACCGCTCCGTCGATGTCGACGGGCTGAAGGTGTTCTATCGCGAAGCCGGAGCGGCCGATGCGCCGGCGCTGCTGCTGCTGCATGGTTTCCCGAGCTCCAGCCACATGTTCCGGGATCTCATCCCGCTGCTGGCGGATCGTTTCCACCTCGTGGCGCCCGACCTGCCGGGCTTCGGCCAGTCGGACATGCCGGCGCGGAGTGAATTCACCTACAGCTTCGATCGCATCGCCCAGGTCATCGACCGTTTCACGGAGGTAATCGGCCTGAAGCGTTTCGCGATCTATGTGTTTGACTATGGCGCGCCGACCGGCTTCCGGATCGCCGCCAAACATCCCGACCGCATCACCGCGATCATCTCGCAGAACGGCAACGCCTATGAAGAAGGGCTGAGCGAGGGCTGGAGTCCGATCCGCGCCTATTGGCAGGAGCCGTCGGAGGCCAACCGCGAAGCGCTGCGTCCGTTCCTGTCGCCCGAGACGACACGCTGGCAATATGTCCATGGCGAAGCCGACGAGACGACGATCTCCCCGGACGGGCTGTCGCTCGACAGCTTCTATCTGGCGCGTCCCGGCGCCGACGAGATCCAGCTCGACCTGTTTGGCGACTACAAGAGCAACGTCGCGCTCTACCCGGCTTTCCAAGAATACTTCCGCACCCACAAGCCGCCGTTTCTCGCGGTGTGGGGCAAGAACGATCCGTTCTTCCTGCCGGCCGGCGCCGAGGCGTTCAAACGCGACATTCCCGGCGCGGTGGTCCGGTTCTTCGACACCGGACATTTCGCGCTGGAGACCCACGCCGACGAGATCGCCGCGGCGATCCGCGACTTTCTCGCCCGCTGAAAACCTGGAGAAATCACGTGTCGAAATCAGTAGCGATCGTCACCGGCGCGAGCCAGGGCATCGGCCGTTCCACCGCCATCCGTCTCGCACGCGACTTCTCCTCGATCGTCCTCGCCGCGCGCGACCGTCCCAACCTCGAGAAAACGGCCGACGCGGTGAAGGCGGCCGGCGCCGAACCGCTGGTCATCGATATCGACCTCGCGGAAGCGTCGGCAGCGACAACCGTTGCCGACCGGACGCTGCAGGCGTTTGGCCGGATCGATGCCCTGCTGAATATCGCCGGCGCGGTGCCGCAGGTCGACCTGTTCGAAATGACCGACGCGCAATGGGATGGCGGCCTGGCGCTCAAGCTGCACGGCGCGCGTCGATTGACGATCGCGGCCTGGCCGGCATTGAGGGAAGCGAAAGGCGCCGTGGTGCTGATGTCGGGCAATTCGGCGCTGTTCCCGAAGGCGCCCTACGCGGCCGTGGGCACCATCAACGCGGCGATCACTGCGCTCGCCAAGGCTTTTTCGGATCGCGGCATCGCCGACGGCGTCCAGGTCAACAGCGTGTTGCCGGGCCCGGTGATGACCGGCCGCCGCCGCTCCTATCTCGCGCATTGGGCGCCGCTTCACCACATGAGCGTGGAGGAAGCGACCGCGAAATTCCCGCAGGACGCCGGCATTGCGCGCTATGGCGAGCCCGAAGAGATCGCCGAACTGATGGCCTTCCTGGTGTCGCCGGGCGCGCGCTGGATGACAGGCTCGATGCTCCGGATGGATGGCGGCGAGGTCAAGTCGATCTAAGGCTCGGGAATGGCGTGATACGAACCCGGCGGAACCTGCCGCGTGGCCAAACCGGCAATTACTCAGCGCCCCGGCCTTGAGCCGGGGCGACTCGCGTTGTGGAGGCGCAGCGCAACACCGCACATCACAGAAAATCCCGCAGCCGCGCAATTTCCAGAATGTGCTCCGCGGACGAGACGGCGCCGATGAGGTCCCCCTGCGGCGCGGTATGGATCTCGTACAGATGACGCTGGTTGGCGGGCTTCGCCATGAATTTGCGAATGCAATCGTCCAGCGTCCCGCCAAGAATCAGATACGGGCCAGAATCGTCGCTGACGCTCATCCGCTCATTGTTGACCGAAGGCCATTTCCGAAGCTCTGCCGGAACATCGAAATGAATCTGGGGACCGGTATGAGGCATCGATGGCTTCTCGCCTCCTTTCGTTTCGCGCCCGCCGTGATTGGCTACCGATCTTCCTTGTCCAGAACGTTTTTTAGGACGAGCTCCGAGAGCTTGACCACCAGCTTGCGGAGCCGGACGTTTTCTTCGATGAGAGACAATACATCCACCGACTCTTGGGCCGATTCTTCCGCCGCAAGCGGTTGTGAACCCAGACGTCGATCTTGCTCGTTTTGCGGACGAGCAGGTCCCATGGCAGCCTCCCCTTCAAGCACGCGAATACATCCCCGGCAGTTCCAATCAGGAAACTCGGCCGAGTCGGCGTCGAAATTGTGGGGGCACCGGGTCGCAAATCAGGCCACGCGCGACGATCGATAGGCTTGTCCCGAATAGGCCGGGTTCATCACCGGCTGCAGCGCCCGGCGCACGATGGCAGTTACATGGATGAATCCGAATAGAGTCTAAAAAGATACTTTTCAGTACACCGGTTCCGGGCTAGCTTTCGGACATGGCCACAGAAAAAGCCGAAACCGACCGCGTTCCGATTACGTTGGCGCTCTCGACCATCACCTATCTCGAAAGGCTGGTGAGACAGGGCACCCACGGCACCAGCGTTCCCGGCGTCGCAAGAACCCTGATCGAGGAAGGCATCCGGCTCGCCATCAAGGATGGGCTGTTGTCGATCCGCGACAACGGCAAGACGCCGTAAGGCGAAGAGAAGACGCCGTAAGGCGCGAAGAGAAGACGCCGTAGGGCGGAGAGAATGCGCGCCGTAAGGCGAAGGAAACCCGTCGTGATCCGGGCCATCGGGCGCGGCGGCTCGGGCGAATAGAATCGGATTCGGCGTGATCACCTCTCACCGGGGACCAACGACATGCTCGCCAACCCATCGATCTGGACACCCGAGCGCATCGAGCGCCTGAAAAGCGGCTTTGAAGCCGGGCTGTCCTGCCGCCAGATTGCCGACGACATCGGGGTCAGCCGCAACGCCGTGATCGGCAAACTCTCGCGGCTGCAGCTGACGCGCCAGAAAGCCGGCGAGGCGCCGCGCCCGGCGCGTCAGCCGGCGCCAAAACTCCAGCAACAGATGCTGAAGTCACTATACACCGCGCCGCCGCCCGCCACCGACGACGCCCCGATCCAGAGCGGACATGGCTGCTCGCTGTTCGAGCTGAGCGAGCAGAAATGCCGCTGGCCGATCAGCACGCCCGGCGCCGAGGATTTTTGCTTTTGCGGCAACACGCCGGTCGACGGCCTGCCCTATTGCCCGGGCCACACCCGTCTCGCCTACCGCCCGGGCTCCCGCTACCGCGTCGCGCGGGGGTGAGGTCGGGGCGTGCCACGCCGTTCGGCCTTGCAGGATGGGTAGAGCGCAACGATACCCATCGCCTTCATCCGTTGAGCTGCAGTCGCTCAACCCATCCTTCGACGCTGCAACCGCCTTCTGGCCGCACGTCGCGCGACCGGCATTCGCATGCGACTGGAACAACGGCGCCTTTAGCAGGAACTACCGAGGGGCTGTCGCGTTGGCTGAGTGGCAGAACGCGTCCGATTGCTTCGCTTGCCGCGAAAGCGCTTTGCTTGCCGACGAAAGCAAGCTCCAAAACGCCGAAACCGAGGGGTCAGCGATGCGAACGCTTCTTGCACTTCCGCTTCTGGCGATCGGTGCTCTTACAGCTTCATCGTCGCTCGCACAGTCTCCGAAAAGCCCGACAGTGGTCGTCGGCCCATGGGAAATCGCGACAAGCTACAAGGCGGACAAGTTCGATGCCTGCCTGATGAACCGTTCGGCAGGTGACCTCGGCATTAGCTTCGGGCGGGCCCAGGACGGACTTATGCTTTTTCTGGACTCGCCAAAATGGAAGCTCGACCGCGGCAAGGCCTACCCCGTTCGCCTCATTGCAGGTCCGCAGGCCGTGGAAGCGAAAGCATTGGCGGAGACCAGGGGCGTGACCGTCGCGCTGGCAGATCGTCCGTTCAACGGAAAACTTCGATCAGCCAGCTTGCTTGAAGTCCGCGGCGACGCCGCGACGCTGCGGATCCCGCTGGATGGCAGTTCGGCGGCGTTCGACCGCCTGGAAGCCTGTTTCGAGAAAAATAGTCGGGAGGGAGCAGAGACCAATCCGTTCGTCGCGCCCGATCGGAAGCCTTGAGGAAGCCGGTCTTCCAAACCCGGGACGACGCGGGGAGAGGCGTCGCGTCGTTGCAGTCCTCCACCACATGATCAGCCTCATGGTGAGGAGGCGCTCTTGCGCCGTCTCGAACCATGAGCCGCGTGGCCCATCCACGCGCAACGGCTTTGCCGTTGTCGCGGGAGACGCGGGCAAGCGGCCGCTCCTCAAGATGAGGTGAGGTGCGTAGCCGCTCTCGCCTCAATTCGTCGTCCTCACTCCTTGAACGTCGGCTCGACGCAGCCTCCGCAGACCCAGGGAAAGCTCCAATCCGCGGTGCGCTTCGCGCTGTCGGGAATATATTTGCTCCAGGCGTCGGCCCGCATTGGGCTGACCGACTGCCAGACGATGTCGAATCGTCCAAGCGGATTGAGCTTGCCGATCATGACCGGCTTGGAGAGATGATGATTGGGGTGCATCACTTCCTCGAAGCCGCTCGGCGCTTTCACCCTCTGTCCATGCATCGCCTGGCGAACCGCATCGACATCGGTGGTGCCGGCCTGCTGGACGGCTTGCGCCCACATCCGGAAGCCGACATAGGTCGCTTCCATCGGGCTGGTCGTGATGTCGTTGCCGCCGCCGGCGAAGTTCGCCCACATCCGGACGAACACCTCGTTCTCGGTAGATTTGACGCTTTGGAAGTAGTTGCGCGCCGCCAGATGCCCGGCCAGCGACGCGGCATCCAGTCCGAGCAGTTCGCGCTCGCCAACCGAGAAGGCCATCACGGGAATAGTACCGGCACTGACCTTTTGCGCGGCGAGTTCGCGATAGAAATGCGTGTTGGCGTCGCCATTGATGGTCGATATCACCGCGGTCTTCTTGCCCTGCGCGCCGAACGCCTTGATCCTGGCGATGATCGCGCCCCAATCGGCATGACCGAACGGCGTGTAGATCGTCATGATATCGTCCGGCGATGTTCCCTCGGTGTCGAGATAGGCCTGCAGGATCCGGTTGGTGGTGCGGGGGTAGACGTAGTCGGTCCCGAGCAGAACCCATCTCCGCACCTGGCCGCCTTCCTTGCTCATCAGGTATCGGACCGCCGGGATCGCCTGCTGATTGGGCGCCGCCCCGAGGTAGAAAATGTTGCGCGAGCTTTCCTCGCCCTCGTACTGAACCGGATAATAAAGCAGGCCATTCAATTCCTCGAACACCGGCAGCACGGACTTGCGGGCGGCCGATGTCCAGCAGCCGAACACGACGGCGACCTTGTGCTCCGTCAGCAGCTCTCGGGATTTCGCCGCGAAAAGATCCCAGTCGGAAGCCGGATCGACAATGACGGGCTGCAGTTTGCGTCCGAGCAGCCCGCCTTTCCTGTTCTGGTCGTCGATCAGCATCAGAACCGTGTCCTTGAGCGCGGTTTCGCTGAGCGCCATGGTGCCCGACAGCGAATGCAGAATGCCCACCTTGATCGGATTGTCCTCGGCACGGGCGATCGGCGCGGCCAGCAGCAGCAGCACCACGCCCCACCGCCATGGGCTGAAGCAACGGACCAGACGTGCGGATGGCTTCATGGCGAACCCTCGATGAGCTCATAGACCCGGGTTTCGGCCGTCATGCCTTTGGCGACGACCGTATCGACCGGTCTGAATTGGAAGCGGTGTGGTACGCGCGAGTAGACCTGCTCGCTGACCAGTATCTCGGTGCCATATCCCTTGTTGAGGCCTTCAAGACGAGACGCCAGGTTCACCGCCGTCCCCAGCGCGGTATATTCCATGCGCTCGGCGGAACCGAGATTGCCGACCACGGCCTCGGCGACATGAATGCCGAAACGCGTGACGAATAGCGGCAGCCCTTCGGCCTCGAATTGCTGGTTGAGCTGCGCATTCGCACGCCTCGCCGAAAGAACCGCGCGACAGGCACGCTCGACGTGATCCGCTTGCCGATGCGGCGCGTTCCAGAACACCATCACCGCATCGCCGATATATTTGTCGACCGTCCCGCCCTCGGCAAGGAACGCCTCGGTGAGCGCGGTGAAATACCGCGATGTCTGGCGCATCAGGACATCGGGGTCGGCGGCCTCGGCAATCGTGGTAAAGCCGCGCACATCGGTAAAGACGATGGTGATCTCCTGCCTGATACCGCCGAGATCGGTGGAGATCGACTTGTTCAGAAGTCCCCGGACGATCTCCTTGGGAACGAAATGCGCGAACGACCAGATTGCGTGCTGGGCCAGGTTCACCGTGGTGCCCAGTTCGTGAATTTCCTTGATTTAGGAGGGCACCGGCCGTGGATTAGGCGCTCCCATCGTCTGCAGTTTGCCGGCCTCGGCGGTTATTTCCCGCAGCGAGCGCGACATCCGGCTGCCGAACAGCCAGGCCGCAGGAACAAAAGCGGCGCCGCAAAAGATGGCGAGCATCGTCGCGATGAAATGGGATCTCTGAATGTCCTGAATGAAGTCGTCTTTGGCGGCCAGCAAAAGGGTGTGGCCGCTCATCGCGGCATCCAGCGAGAAGTGTTTCAGCCGGAACAGATAATCCGTCCCCTCCTCGTCGCGAACGGTTCCTTCGTAACGGTCGCTGCCGTCCCACCGCGCCAGGACCTTCGCCGCGAGCCCATGATCCAGCTCCTTGATTCCAGGCAGTGCCGGGGAAGAAGGATGTGTCATCGTGTCGGCGACGAATTGCCTGAGTTCGGGATGGGCGAGGAGCCCTCCCGTGGAGTCGAAGATCAAGACGCTGCCGCGCTTTCCCGGCCGCTCCGCCTTGACGAAGTCGCCGAAACTGTCGAGCTTGAGATCGGCGGCGATGACACCGCGCGCGGTGCCTCGCAACGGCGCGCTCACCGTGATGACCGGGGTCGCGATGGTGAACGACACATAGGGCGATGAAACGATCAGTTTGTCGGCCCGCATGGTGTCGCGATACCAGGGCCGCGCGCGCGGGTCGTAGCCATATTTCCACAAATCGAGCTGTTGAATGGCGTCGCCGCGTTCGTCCTCGAAGATACGCCGCATCGGCAGCGCGCCAGAGGGCGTCGGCCGGATCAAATGAATATTCAGGGCGGCCTGCGGCGGCGCGCGCAGCTGCTCACGCTGTTCAGGGCTGACTTGGCCCAGATTGCGCAGCTGCAACCAGCCGCCATTGTCGTAGCCGACATAGATACTGTCCATCTGCGGCAGTTCAAGCAGCGCCGCTT
>JAQGJF010000504.1 GCA_028290765.1 Tardiphaga sp. | reverse complement strand
TCGTAGAAATTCGGCGGCTTGCCGGGAAACAGCTCGCGTACATAATCCTGGGTCGTAACGTGATCATTTCCCCAGACGGAATCATAGCCGAGACGCTCGCATAGCTTGCCCTGTGCAATAAAATCCTCGGCGCCCGCAAACGGAACCGGATGCATCACCCCTTCGAAGCCTGTCGAAAGACATACGCTGAATTTCATGGTTTTCTCTTGGATTCTTGCAAAGCTTCGTTGATGAGCTCGCGAACGGCGCTAATGAGGAAAGATCTTCGCGGCTTTCAGAACCGCAACGGCGTCATTGAAATCTGATGGAACGGCGAGCATGTCGACCTGCAACGAGGCGGCGGTAGCGGGATCCTTCAGGCCGCTCGCCGTTAGCAACGACACCACGGAGTCCTGCGCGCCGATCCGACCCACCCGGGCCAGTTGCTCGACCGCCGCGAGACCCGCCGCCGACGACGGCTCAATGAACAGGCCCTCGCTGTTTGCCAAGGTCTGTTGCCAGCGCATCATTTCGTCATTGCCGATCGTCAGCGCGGTGCCGCCGGAGCGACGAACGATGTCGAGTGCCTGATAGGTGCCGCGAGTGGCGCCAATCGAGACCGCCACGGTTTCATAATTCTTGCGCACGTCGGGTGGTATATCGCTGCCATCGGCCAACGCGGCGCCAATCGACCCGTAGACTTCCGCTGCGACCATCCGCGGCATCCGGTCGGTCCAGCCGAACGCCACCATATCCTCAAATCCGCGCCACATGCCGAGCAGCGCGTCGCCGTAGCACACCGGCAACACACACCAGTCCGGCACGTTCCAGTCCATCTGCTCGGCGATCTCGTAAGCCAGCGTCTTGTAGCCCTCGATGCCGTAGGGATTGCTGCCGACCACGGGACCAAAGAATGGCGACGTCGGAAACCAGCCATAGGTTCGAACGGCATGCTCCATCAGCACCCAGCGATCGGCCTTGTCTTCGCAGGCAACCACCGTGGCGCCATAGGCGCGCATCTGCGTCAGCATCGGCCCCGTGGTGCCCTTGAAGGTAAAGATCACGCAGGGAAGCCCTGCCTTCGCGGCATAGGCCGCCGCGGCCGCGCCGGCGTTGCCGGACGAACTCGAGACGATAACCTTGGCGCCCATCTTCTTCGCCGACGATACCGCCAGGCAAGCCAGCCGGTCCTTGAAAGACCATGTCGGATTGCGGGTTTCGTCCTTGCCGAACAGATGATTGACGCCGATGCCGCGTCCGGCGCGTTCGAGGCGATGCAACGGCGAACCGCCTTCGCCGAGGCTGATGCCCTCCGCGGTATTTACCGGCAGCAAATCCCCATAACGCCACAACCCCCGGTCGGAGCCGGCCGAAGGCTTGTCGCGCGGCGCGCGCAGGCCCTCATCATAGGCGACCATCAAGTTGCTGCGCGCCACCCGCCGGCACGCCGGACAATCCTCGGCATAATGATCGGCAGGATACCGCGTCCCGCAGCGAACGCACCGAAGGCCGACGACATGCGCCATCAGACCACCTTGAGTTCGGTATTGCTGAGCATGAACGAGTCGACCCCGTCCCTGGTAATGACGAGCGTATCCTCGACCTGCAGACCGGCAAATCCCATTTCGTAATAAGGTGTCTCGACGCAGATCACCATACCCTCCTCGAACACCTCCGAATTCGACGGCGCAATATTCGGTGCGTCGTATCCATCAAGGCCGATACCGTGGCCGACATGGCTGCGCTGATAATGCGGTATTCCTTCGAGCCTCACGGTTTTGACACAGGCCTCGAAGACATCGGCGGCGCGGACACCGGGCTTGATCATGGCGATGGCCCGGTCGAGACCGGCACAAATCGCGCGGTGGTATTGCGCCATTCTTCTTGTCGGCTCACCAAGCACCGCGTTGCGCGCGATGTCCGCACGGTAATGCATGTAGCGGCCACCGACGTCGAAGCGAATCACATCGCCCTGCTGCAGCCCCCGCTCCGAGGGCTGCACATTGGTCATCGCGCTGCGGTGACCGACGCCGATGCAGCCGAGCACCGGCGAGCCGCCCTCGGCAATCGTCTTGCCGTGAAAGGCGCGGGCGAGATCCATCTCGGTTGCGCCTTCGCGCGCCACCGCCAGCGCGGCCTGGATCGACAGATCTGCGATCTGGGCGGATTTACGCAACCGCCTGACCTCTTCAGGTGTCTTGATCGCGCGTGCGTAGCGAAACACCTCGGCGGCCCGGACCAGCGTCGCGCCGGGCAGCGCGTCGGCAAGCTTGTCCCAATATTGCGGGAGGATGCCGATTTCGTCGACGCCGATGCGGGCGTTCTCGAGTCCCCGCGCCTTGATCGCCTTGACCAGCGCACCGACGGCGTCGCCATCGTCGGCCAGCGCCATCAACTCCTCAATGCGGGCATCGTGCGGATCGAGCGCCGCATCGGGGGTTCGGTCGATGATGAACTTTCCAAACCGCGAGACATCCTTGACCCAGACGTCGGGATCCGCGGCCAGATCCACGAGGCCGGTGCTGGCGATCACGGCCGGCTCCCCCCTGCCCTCGGCGGGGGTCAGCACATAGGCCTGCGGTCCACGGCGTATCCACTGGCTCATGGCCCAGAAGCCGCTCGAATACGTCACGTTCTCGGGCATCGTTGCCACGATGGCATCGAGCCGCTCCTTCTTCATGCCGGCCAACAAACGCGCGAAATTCATCAGCATCGCAAGAACGTCTTTCACTACCGAAAAGCTGCGTTCCGTTTATCGGTACAGCGTTCTGATTATGTAAGCGGCGCATCGAAGCCGAGTCAAGCGCGCGATCCATCGAGGCCGTATCACGCCAGGGAAACGCGATGGCGATGAGAATGACGGTCAATAGTATCGCGCCGAGATCAATCGCGTGCACATTGACCGGCAATTGCGCAGGCAATGCCATCCCATTGAGCAGGCATCAATGAGGGTAAAATTGACGCGGCAAACTTGTTTCACTAGAATAATCGGAACGATGTTCTCATTATCGGAACATACCCGTCCAACCAGCCCTTGGATATCATGGAAATCAGCACGACCTATCTGCTGCAGTTGATGCTCAACGGGCTGATGCTTGGGTTGATCTACGCACTGATCGCCGTCGGCCTAGCGCTGATCTTCGGGGTACTCGAGGTCATCAACTTCGCCCATGGCGAATTCCTGATGCTCGGTGGCTATGCCATGGCGCTGTCGCTGCCCCTGTTCGGGCTATCCTACTGGCCCGCGCTTGCCGTGGCCGTGCTGACCACATCGCTGGTGGGTGTCGTTCTGTACGAGTTCTTCCTGCGCCATGTCGGCCAGAAGGAGTTCGAACGCAGCATCCTCACCACGCTCGGCATTTCCATGATCCTGCTGTACGGCATGCAATATCTGTTCACCGCCACGCCGCTGATGGTCGATACCACTTACGGCTTTGAAGGCATCGAGATCGGCTCGATCCGCATCACCATGACGCGACTGATCGCCGGCGGGCTGTCGATTGTCGCCTTTACCGGGCTTTACGGCCTGCTGAAATTCACCCAGTTCGGCCGCGCGATGCGGGCCATCGCGCAGAACCGCGAGGCGGCGATGATGGTCGGCATCAAGCCGCGCCATGTCGCGCGCAATGCGGTCGCCCTGGCGGCGGCGCTGTGCGGCCTGGCCGGCGCGGCGCTGGCGCCGATCCAGCTGCTGCATCCGGCAATGGGACAGGCGATCGTCTTCAAGGCGTTCGCGCTTGTGGTGATCGGTGGCCTCGGCAATATGACCGGTGCCGTGGTGGTCGCCATTGCACTGGGCATGATCGAGAGCTGGGTCGGCGGCTTCTTTGGCATCGTCTGGCAGGAAGGCGCGATCTTCACGATCATGATTGTCGCGGTGCTGCTGCGCCCCGATGGCATCTTCCAGCGCGGAGGCATGCGCGTCGGATGACCGAACCCCGCTGGACCCTCGCCGCCGTGCTCACGGCCGTCATCCTGCTGTTCAGCCTGCCGCTGTTGACGG
>JAQGJF010000503.1 GCA_028290765.1 Tardiphaga sp. | reverse complement strand
GAGGGATCACACTTCGTCAGCATCCAACAGAGCAGCGAAGCACGCCCCTACCGCTTCGACATATCCCGCACGGTATTCTTCAGCACGCCGATCCCCTCGACCTCGGCCTCGACGACGTCGCCGTCCTTCAGCCAGGCCTGCGGCGTCATGCCGAGCGCGACGCCCGAGGGCGTGCCGGTGGCGATGATGTCGCCGGGCAATAGCGTCAGCCCGGCCGACAGTGCCGACACCAGCGTCGCGCAATTGAACAGCAGATCCGCCGTCGACGAATCCTGCCGAATATCGCCATTGACCCGCAACGAGATGCGGCGGCCGGACGGATCGCCGAATTCGTCCGAAGTCACGATGCACGGCCCGATCGGGCAGAAGGTGTCGAGCCCCTTGCCCTTGAACCACTGGCCATGCGCCCGCTGCAGATCGCGCGCGGAAACGTCGTTGACGATGGTATAGCCGACCACGGCATTCATCGCTTCCGCGACCGACAGATCGCGGCAACGCCGGCCGATCACCATCGCCAGTTCGACCTCATAATCGAGTTGTTGGGTCTGCCTGGAATGGAGGTCGATCTCGGCGTCCGGCCCAATCACCCCGGTGGTGGGCTTGGTGAAATACTCCGGCACGCTCGGAAATGTCGGCGGCACCCCGCGCGCCCGGGCGCCTTCCTCGATGTGCAGCTTGTAGTTTCGCCCCACGCAAAAAATGTTGCGCGCCGGATCGGGGATCGGCGCGAGCAGCTTGCATCCAGCCAGCGGCTGCCAGAGATCGGCTTTGGCGCCGGTGGCCAGTTCGCGCGCCAGAGCGAGCGCGGCTGGATCGGAAATGACCTGCAGCACCGAAGTGATCGCCATCTTCTTGCCGACACTGGCGGCGGCCAGATCGAGAACGCCTTTATCCGTCAGCACGCCCGGCAGCGCGGCGCCGCCACGCTCAAATGTCACCAGTTTCACGCGATCAACTCCTGTTTCGAGAATTTCTTGGCACTGCACGCCTCCGGCGACTTGTGCTTGCGCAAAAGCTGAAAGGGCGGTTCGGCCGATCATTTCTCATTCAAACGTTTGTTAAAGTCAAACGATTGAACCGGGTCATCGCGATCGTTGGTGACTAGGGCCAACCTCCCGGCCTACCCCTTCTTCAACCTCCCCACCGGCGCCGCCCCGACCAGAATCGCCGCCACGATGCACGGCTCGTTGCCCCGGACGCTCCAGGAATGGTTGGTGCCGCGCTGCACGAGAATGTCGCCCTGCTTCAGCAGCGTTTCCTCCTTGTCGAGGATGGCGTAGATCTCGCCCTTCAGCACGATGATGTAGTCGACCGTGGCGGTGGTGTGGGTCATCGGATCGTTCGAACTGTGGTCCGGGGCGCCGTCGGCGCCGATCGAGCCGAACGCCGCCTTGGCGTCGGCGCTTCCGCGCCACTGCGCATCTGGCGGAAACTCGACGATGCGCAGGATGGTGCCTTCGGACGGCGGCTCGAGCTTGATCTGGCCTTCGGCGGCGTCTGTATTGCCTTCGTTGGAGGCCGGCGAGGTGGCGGTCCGCCACAGATCGGTCAGCGCCACGCCGGGCATCGACGCCATTTCCAGGACGTTCGGCGCCTGGCCGTCCATGATGATTTTCGACTTTCCGTCGGTGTCGTGGCCGGTGACGACGCGGCGAATCCGATAGACCATATGCGTTCTCCCTCGATTGGCGTGTTGGTTGTCAGTCGTTGCGCAAAACCCGGTTGCGCAGAATGCCGATGCCCTCGACCTCGAGTTCGACGACATCGCCGGATTTGAGAAACCGCAGGGTTTCGAGGCCACAGCCGCCGCCCACGGTACCCGAGCCGAAAAATTCGCCGGGATGCAGCGTCTCGCCGCGCGAAACATGGGCGATGCAATCCTCGAATTTCCAGTGCATCTCGCCGGTGTTGCCGCGCGCCCATTCTTCGCCGTTGACGCGCGCGATCATCGTCAGGTCGTAGGGGTTCTTGATCTCGTCGGCGGTCACCAGGCACGGCCCCATCGCGTTGCCGCCGTCGAAATCCTTGCCCTTGCCCGGCCCCAGCTGTCCCGGCATCTCGCGGGTCTGCTCGTCGCGCGCGGAAAAATCGTTGAAGATGGTGTAGCCGAAGATATGCGGCCGCGCGTCGCGTGCGGCGATGTCCCGGCCCGAGGTGCCGATGTAGCAGCCGAACTCCAGTTCGAAATCCATCAGCTGCGAATAGCGCGGCCACACCACGTCGGTCTCGGTGCCGATGACGTTGAGCCGGTTCGGGTGGTAGAAGATCGGCCGCTCGTACCACACCGCCGGGATCGACAGAATGCCCTTCTGCTCCATCTCGCGCATCGCCGCTTCGGGATCGGCCGCCTCGCGGGCGCGGACCCGGCGGGCCTGTTCGAACGCCTGCACCAGATGCTTTTCGAAACAGAGGAAATCGCGCATCTGCGGCGGCCGCGGGATCGGCGCATCGAGACTGACTTCCGTGCGCGCCATGCGTCCCACCGCCGAGACCGACGGCCGCTTCAGGATCTCGGCGACGATGTCGAGCCCATTGGCCCCGGCCTCGACGATATCGAGCACGGAGGCGAACGGCGCGTCATCCTTCTCCCAATGCGCCCGATGGGCCAGCGCCAGATCGACCACGGCGGCGCCGTCATCGATCAGCACGCCGCTGCGCGGCGGTCCGGAGTTGCGTCGGAACGTAACGAGTTTCATCGAAAACCTCCCTGGTCCAGATCCTGTTTCAGCCTGCGAAACGCATCCATCATCACCACGGCGTCTTCGCTGAGTGCTATGACCCGCACGCCGAGCCCGAGCCAGCGCTTGGCTGCTGCGGACGTTGGCGCGAATACCGCGGTGGCCAGGTGTCGCGCGGATGCCGTCGCGATCGTGGCGCGCATCGCCTCGATCACCTTGGTGTGCTCCGGCTGGCCTCCGACGCCGAGCGATTGCGCCATGTCGACCGGACCGAGGAAGATGCCGTCGAGCCCTTGCACCGCCACGATCTCGTCGAGCGCGGCAAGGCCTTCGCGGCCTTCGATCATCACCATCACGCTGACGTCGCGGTTGGCTTCGGCGAACCAGCCCGGCGCCGCGCCGTAATTGGCCGCGCGCACCCACGGATTGGTGCCGCGGGCGCCGTCGGGCGCAAACCGCGCCGCCTGCACGACCGCGGCCGCCGCGGCGGCGGAGGTGACCTGCGGGACCAGAAGCCCCGCGGCGCCGGCATCCAGCGCCGCGCCGATCAAAGCAGGGTCGTTGGCCCGGACCCGGACGATCGGATACATGTCCCTCGCCTTCGCGGCGAGGATCAGCGGAATCAGCGAGTCGATCGAGAACGGCCCGTGCTCCATGTCGATGATAACAGCATCGAAGCCGGCGATGCCGATCATCTCCACCACATGCGTCGAGGGAATGATCACGAACACCGCGGTGAGCGCCGCACCCTCGCGAAGGCGTGTATTGAGCGATACCGCGGTTCTCATGTCCCGGTCCTCAATTCGCGGCGCAGCGCGTCTGCGGCATCGTCGACCGCGCGCTGCGCCTCCCCGATCATCCGGTTGAAGCGCACGAAGCCATGGTTGACGCCGGGATAGATTTTGAGGTCGTTGGTGACGCCGGCCGTGTCCAGCCTCGCTTTCAACGCGCGCGCGTCGTCGATCAGCGGATCGAGCGAGCCGATGATCTGCTGCACCGGCGGCAGGCCGCGGAGGTCGCCGGACAATGGCGTGGCGCGCCAGTTGTGGCGCGATTGCGGCTGATCGAGGTAGGTCGACCAGACCCATTCCATCTGCACCTGCGACAGGCCGTAGGCGCCGGTGCCGAGCTGCCGCCAGCTCGGGCTGTCGGCATCGCCCGAGAACACGCCGTAGAACAGCAGCAGGCTTTTCAGCACCTGCGCATTGCCGCTGCGCAGGCCCATCGCCGCGACCAGGGCCAGATTGGCGCCGGCGGAATCGCCGCCCGCCGCCAGCCGCGAGGCATCGACGCCCCAGGCCTTGCCCATGGTTGCGGCGTGGCTTATCGCGGCGATCGCATCGTCGAGCCCGGCGGGAAATTTTTGTTCGGGCGCGAGCCGGTAGTC